>DASQMM010000291.1:0-5183 GCA_035645495.1 Brevibacillus sp.
GATGGGTTGATCAGTACGAATGATGTAAATGATGCTTTAAAAGTCTTGATGGTCCTTGAGGAAGGCAGCGATCAGATCGGAGTCATTGAAGAGGCGTTGCTCCCGGTCTCGCAAATTTCGCGAGTAAAAGACTATAAAGGCCTGCTGCAAGCGGTGTTGTCGGGTGATACGGGCATCATCGTAGAAGGAAATCGGGAAGCGCTTACGCTGGGGATTCGCGGTGCGGATACACGCTCGGTCAATGAACCGGAGGGCGAGGCTGTCGTTCGTGGTCCGCGCGAGGGCTTCATCGAAAATATTCGGACGAATACTTCCATGGTCCGGAGGAAGCTAAAGACTCCTCGATTGAAAATGAAGTCCTTGGTCGTCGGACGAAAATCAAACACCAACATCGTGGTTGCTTTTCTGGACGGCGTTGCCAATTCGGAATTGGTAGATGAAGTAACCCATCGCATCAGCCGAATCGAAATCGATGCCGTCCTAGAGAGTGGCTATATCGAATCGTTAATTCAGGACAATGAAAATTCTCCGTTCCCACAAGTCATGTATTCTGAAAGGCCCGATACTGTAGCCGCCGCGCTGCTGGAGGGGCGTGTCGCCATTTTTGTGGACGGGAGCCCGATGGTACTGCTCGTCCCGACTACCTTTTGGATGATGCTGCAGGCAAGCGAAGACTATTACGAACGATTTCAAATGGCGACCGTGGTACGCTGGCTGCGCTATCTGTTTTTGCTCATTTCCCTTATGACACCCGCGCTGTATGTCGCGGTTACCACGTTTCATCAACACATGCTTCCCACCACTTTGCTGCTGAGCATTGCAGCAGCGCGTGAAGCGATTCCATTTCCTGCCATTGTGGAGGCCTTGATCATGGAGATCGCCTTCGAGGCATTGCGCGAAGCCGGTGTTCGTCTCCCCAAGACCGTGGGACAAGCAGTCAGTATTTTGGGGGCTTTGGTCGTGGGCCAGGCAGCCGTTGAAGCAGGGATTGTCTCTGCTCCTATGGTCATTGTCGTGTCGATTACCGGGATTGCTTCCTTTACCGTTCCTCATTTTAACGCAGCCATTACCATACGCTTACTTCGATTTCCGTTGATGATTGCCGCATCACTGCTCGGTATTTATGGCATATTGGTTGGTCTTTTGGTCATCGTAGGACATATGGCCAGCCTCCGTTCCTTTGGCATACCCTATCTCTCTCCCGTGGCTCCGATGTCAGTCGGTGATCTGAAAGATGTTCTGATCCGAGCTCCGTGGACTGAGTTGGAAAAACGCCCCTCCTTTCTCGGGGTCGAACAGGCAAGAAGGATCGGACCAGAATTTCTGAAAAAATACCATCATGCCGAGGAAGAATCGCAGAACAAGGAAGCGAAAGAAAGAGAGCGTTATGATGAATAACAGAAGAAATCGGAAGGGACTAACACGGTATTGTCTGATTGTCTCGATTGTAAGTATTCTGCTGAGCGGATGTTGGGATCGGCGGGAAGTCAATGATATTGCCATCGTCATCGCGATGTCGGTGGATAAGGAAGAGGATGGCAAGTATCGCCTTGGTGTACAAATTCCGCTAGTCAGCAGTATGGGCTCTCTTTCCGGCGGTGGAGGGGGAACAAGTGGAAATAAAAGCTTCTATGTCGACTCTGCTGTAGGAAAAACCTTGCATGAAGCCCGGGCCATTCTGCAAACTCGGATGTCGCGCATCCTGTATTTCGCTCACTATCGAGTCGTCATCATCGGGAGCGAAGTAGCAAGATCCGGGTTTAGCAAACCGTTCGATATTATTTCAAGGTATCCAGAGAACCGTCTGACTTCCTATGTGGTGATGACGAAGGGAAAAGCGATCGATCTGTTGAATGCGCACCCTCAATTTGAACGGTTTTCAGGCGAAGCAATTCGAGAGCTGATAAAAGCAGTTACGATTCCGGTTTCGATCAAGGACATGGCTCAGATGAACATTACTCCCGGGATCGATACGTTCTTGCCAGTATTCAATCCGGTAAATACGCAGCCTAAAGGTGATTCGAAAGAGATCGAAGGAACGGGGATTGCTGTCTTTCGAGGTGACAAGCTGGTCAAAATCTATAAACGCTCTGAGGTCGTCGGAATCCGTTGGTTTCAAGGTTACTTCAATCCTTTTTCCCTCGTTGTCGAAATCGATGACAGTGGTCCTATCAGCGCGATGGTTCTCAAGGGTCATGCAGTAGTAAAGCCTATGATAAAACAAGGACGCGTCCATTTCGATATCCAACTATTCGCTTCGGTTATCATTCCTGAAACCATGTCGCCGCTTGATTTCAATGACAAAAGCACCTTCAAGGAGGTGGAACGAAGGCTTGCAGAAAAGATCACGAAAAAGGTGGACTTTATTTTGAATGAGAGTAAAAAGCATCGGGTAGATCCGACAGGTTTAGGGCTAACCTTTGCTAAGAGATACCCGAAGTTATGGGAGGATAAATATAAGAAGAGATGGGAGAAAGAGCTTCCTCATATCACCTTTCAGATCCACAGCAACGTCCAGGTCACCAATATCGGACAAACCACAAACAGCTTGATGAAAGAGGGATTATGATGGATAAGCTCTTTCAAATTGTATTTGGGTGTGCGCTGTTCATCATGTTTTTCCGGTATCTCCAGAAAAAAAAACGGTGGGACCCATCTCAGCGAAGGATCGTTGGCTTGATCTATTTGCTAACGCTCCTGATCTTGATTGCTTCCTTGTTTCCAAACGTTGAACTGATGCCGGTCAATTACATCAATGATTATTTCTCACCTCAAATGCAAACATGGGTGAAACAGAGCTAGGAGGAGGTGGGCAGAATGCTTCAAAGGCACGTGATAAACCATCGACAGGTTGCTTGGCTGGTAGGCGGGGTATTGATGACAGGCGGCATGATTGGTCTATACCAGTCGGTCGTACGGGTATCCAGAGTGGATGCTTGGTTCTTCCAAATCCTACCTATCATTTATGCCATCCTCATCGCTTACGTCTTGTTAGAATTGGGTCATGCTTTTCCAGGGAAAAACCTTTTCGAGATTCTTTTCCTGGTATGCGGAAAATGGGTAGGCGGGTTCATCAACCTGATCTTGCTGCTGTATATATGGATGATCTTGGTCATTGACGTGAAGGGCTTGTCCTATTTCGTACAGGCAAGCCTATTGCCGCAGACACCGTTGGAAGTCATTCTGCTGGTTTTTGTCCTGCTAATGATGTCCTATTCTACTTTGGAGGTGACGGCCCGTGTCAATGAAATCTTTTTTCCTGCGAATGTAATCTCTTCGTTTCTGATGCTCTGTCTTCTCATCAACGAGTACGATGTACAGCGACTTGACCCCATTCTGAGTACTTCGCTAAAAGAAATCTTCTTCGGCAATTACATGACCATGGGGATGTTCGGAGATGTTCTGTTGTTCGGTGCTTTTCTTCCGGTGTTCATTCAGCCTCGGCTATTTTTTGCAGCAATCAAACACGGTGTCATGATTGTGGGGTTTACCACGAGTCTTGTCATGCTCGCCCTTCTTATGGTAATGGGGCATATCATCGCAAGCCGTCTAAGTTACCCCGTCCTGGCACTTGTCCAACAAATCCACGTGACGGACTTTCTGGATCGGGTTGATATTTTTCTACTCAGCATATGGTTTCCTTCCTTTGTAATTAAGGTCATCGTTGCCTTTCTCGCCTTATTGACCGGTATTGGCAGCTTCGCAGGGGGAACCCAACACAAACCGTTTATTCCGTCTCTAGGTTTGTTTCTGATCATTACCTCCATGCTCTCTTTTCCGCAAGTGGAAGATGTAGAGAGGTTCATCGGGTACAGCTTTACCAGTGTAGTTCTTATCGTCCAAGTTCCGCTTCTGCTTTTTCTATGGATCAGAGCAAGGATAGAACGTAGACGAACTGGCAATCTGAAGAGTGATCTTCCCCCCGGAACCCGCTATTTCCAATTTTACGGAACGATGGAATGGGCCTTCAACCTGTCGATTTTGGGGTGTCTGCTGACGGTCTTGATCGGGAAATGGTTTTATGAGCAGTACATGTTTGTATCGCAATATGTGACAATCATTGTGATGGTTCTGCTCTTCATCGCGCTTGTGACGAGTTATTTGCAGATGCAGACCGTCAACCGATACTTGCACAAGACGGGAAGGAAAAAGGTCGGAACGTACACATAGTAGAGGAATTTTGTCCAAAATAGATTCTAAAAAGGACTGGCAAACATGGAATTAAACCCGGTAGTTCCTTTTGAGCCTACAAGCACAGAAGTATTTCCTGATGGTCCTGGGTGGGTAAGCCAAGTGAAGTGGGATGGTGTTCGTGTGCTCACCTACTACGATGGTCGTGACGTTAGGCTCTTTAACCGAAGAATAAATGAGCGTACTCTCCATTATCCGGAAATTACCGATGTGTACACCTACTGTAATGCCGATTCGGTGATTTTGGATGGTGAAGTGATCGCTCTTGGATTAGACGGAAAGCCCTCTTTTTACGAAGTCATGCGGAGAGATGGCATCCGACGAATGGAAAAAGTGCCTCAGATTCAAAAGGCTGTTCCGATCACCTACATGGTTTTTGACATTCTGTATTTGAATGATCAATGGGTGACTTCTTTCTCGTTAAAGGAGCGGCAGCAATTACTTAACACAATCATCACTCCGAATAATCATGTTCAACTTGTCGAGAATTTTGATAACGCAGAAGCCTTGTACCAAGTCGTTCAAACCCAAGGAATGGAAGGAGTGATAATGAAAGACCTATCAAGCACTTACTTGATTAACAGAAAAGATCCGCGCTGGAGGAAGAAAAAATTTTATCGAGATATAATTGCAGTGGTTGGCGGGGTCACCCTAAGAAATAACATAGTGAATTCAGTACTCCTAGGTCTCTTCGATAACAGTGGTTCCTTCTGGTATATTGGCCATGCAGGGACAGGAAGACTCACGCAAAGCGACTGGAGAAAGCTAACAGAAAGGATTCGACCATTCGTACAAAAAAATATGCCATTTGCTAACAAACCATCGCGAACCGCTGATACTGTGTGGCTTCAACCAGAAATCACAGTTAAGATAAAATTTGCTGAGTGGATAGATGGGCATTCACTGAGACAACCAAGTATACAAGGATTTGTGGATGTCCCTGCTGACCAATGTGTCCTTGAGTTACCAAATTAGTGGGTCACTCATATTAA
>DASQMM010000292.1:0-4970 GCA_035645495.1 Brevibacillus sp.
CGGCAGCTATTTGAAAGAGAACGGCAACTGGTGGGAGCGCGTGGACACCGAGAAGGTGAAACGCTTCATGGATCAGGTTCAATCCTTGCGCTAGGTTGGGGGCCGATCATGGGTAAAATCGCCGTACATGGTTTCGTCAATACAGATATCATCTGTCAGGTTGACGCCTTCGCAGAAGTTGATCAGGAGACCGAAGTGAGCAACCTGCAATTTTTGCCTGGAGGATCAGCAGCGAATGTCGCTGTTGGTCTTTCGCGTTTGGGGGAAGACGTGTATTTTCTCGGAGCGGTTGGTCAGCATGCCTACACCTCCTTTTTGTTGGACAGCATGGAAAAGGTGCGCCGGGACCACATCCAGATCGTCGACGACGTTTCGTCCGGAATGGTGATGGTGCTGGTGGACCAAGCGGGGCTTCGCACCATGTATACGTATCCGGGAGCCAATGTGCAGTACGAGGTGGACCGGATACCCGAGGACTTCTGCCAAGAGCTTGACTTCCTGCATCTGAGCAGCCCGCATTTGTCCATTGCGAATCAGCTTTTCGCCTGGAAAGAACGAAATCCGCGTTTGCGCATCTCCTTTGACCCCAGCTCCCTGTTGACCAAAAAAGGACTGAAGCCGCTTGAACCACTGCTTTCCCAGACGGACATCCTGTTTGTAAATCGTTCGGAGCTGCAGGATTTGGTTGGCAATCAGGAGATGGAGGATGCTTTGCAGGATTTGCATAGACGGGGCGCGAAGGAAATCTTTGTGAAAATGGGCGGAGAAGGAGCGCTGTACAGCTCGGCTGTATCTGGTACGGGCTCAGCAAGGACAAGCATCTTCCTTCCGTCTCTGCCTGTCAAAGCGGTAGATTCTACCGGTTCGGGAGATGCTTTTGCCGTCGGCGTACTTTATGGTTTTCTACGAGGTTGGGAGAAGGAAAAAATCTTGCGGGCAGGCATTACCCTGGGCGCACGCGTGGTACAGCAGGTCGGAGCGAGGACGGGATTGCCGCATGCCTGGGAAGGGGAGGTCATGGAAAAATGAATGCCGATGATCTATTTACACAAGTGGATCAAGCAGAGGCGATCGCTTTTTTGCAGTCGCTCATCCAGATCAACAGTGTCAATCCGCCTGGAGCAGAGCGGGCCGTAGCAGAAGCGATTCAAAAGCGGCTGCAGGACAGCGGGCTGCACATGGAGATGGACTTAGTGGCAGAGGATCGCGCCAATCTGCTCATTTCCCTGTATGGCAAGCCTTCAGAGAAAAAAGTCAGGGATCAAGGGAAAACCCTGGTGTTCAGCGGGCATTTTGATACTGTTCCCGTCGGAGGGGTGGAATGGACGTATCCCCCGTTTGCAGGTCAACGAGTAGGCGACCGCATCTACGGCCGCGGTACGACAGATATGAAAAGCGGTGTCGCAGCGATGCTCATCGCCATGGAATGCCTCGCCAAGTCGGGGATCTCGCTGCCTGGGAATCTGCTTTTTGCAGGGACAGTAGGAGAAGAAGTAGACTGTCTGGGAGCCAAGGAAGTGGTGAAGAAAGGACAGATCGATCACGCGTCTGCGATTGTGGTCAGCGAACCTACCGCCAATCAGGTCATCGTCGCCCATAAAGGCGCCCTTTGGCTTGAGGTGACCATGTACGGCAAGACGGCGCACGGCTCCATGCCGGATCACGGCATCAACGCGATCCAGGCGATTCATCGTTTTATCGCGGAGCTGAACGCTTATCGGCTGGAGCATGTGCCTCATGCCATTCTTGGCGGCTCCACGCTGAACATCGGGATGATTCGCGGCGGCGTCAGCCCCAATGTCGTGCCCGATCAGTGCAGCGTGACCCTCGATATTCGGACCGTTCCCGGGCAAAGCCACGAGCGGATTCTCGAAGATATCGGGCGGCTCGCCCAAAAAGCGTCCCTGTCGGCGTCTTATCAGCTCAAAATCTTGAATGACATGTCTTTTGTCGACACGCCTACTGACGATCCCTTCATTCGCACTGCCATGATGGTAGCGGGAATGGCAGAGGATGCTGCGCCCCGCGGGGTTAATTACTACACAGATGCTTCGATCTATCAGCCGAATCTGAACGGCATTCCCGTTCTGATCTACGGCCCGGGCGAGCCCAGCATGGCGCATCAGCCGGATGAATGGGTAGATGTTGAGAAGTACCTGGATTCCATTCGCTACTATATCGCCTTGGCGTTGGCTTATCTGAGTGAAGAGAAGCCGTCCTAGCCATAACCGAAACCCCTGCTTTTTTGGAAAGCAGGGGTTTCATTGTCGATCTCTTTTGATTAGGACAAGCGTTTGACGATCGGAATCCAGATCTCGCTTTGAAACGTAGGGGAAGTTGTATCTTTATGCGCATTCCACAAGATTTCCGGCCCTTTCGCCAGCTCGTAGCTGGAAGTAGGAAACCACTCGGAATAGATGCGTCCCCACGTATTTTGGAGCGTCTGGGGGAAAGGCCCGACTGCCTCAAATACTGCCCAGGTGGAAGCCGTTACTTCAAGCGCAGCAAGACCAGGCGGGCAGTCGTTTGTCGTCGCTACGCCAATGTAATGATCCAATTCCCCTTTCTCCTCCATTCTGCCTTCGGAAAAATTCGTCGATGCACTGATGATTCCTTTTGGCTCGATATTGGATTGCTGCTTGAGCATCTGGATGGTCTCCGCGTTAAGCTGTCCCCACATAGCGGCAATCTCCGGATTAACACCGTTGAAAACAATCGGGACTCTTTTTTTCAGTCCGATGATGCGAAAAGCCTCTTTTTCTTCGATACGATAATTCATTTCCGCTCCTCCTTGAATGGTTAATTGAAAAGTCATGCGTGGAAAGGCTTTGAGAGCTTGCTCCCGGTTTCTCGCCTTTGACGGTGTGACCCCGTGCAGCTCCTGAAAAGCGCGGGAGAAAGCATCTGCAGAGCTGTACCCGTATTTGACTGCCACATCGATGACCTTTGCCTGAGAATGTTGAAGTTCAAAGGCCGCCAGCGTAAGACGTCTGCGGCGGATGTACTCGGACAGCGTAATCCCCGCTAGGAATGAAAACATCCTGGTGAAGTGATACTCGGATGAACAGGCCAGTCTTGCCACTTCGTGAAAGTCGATCTCGTCTGTGAGGTTTGCTTCGATATATTGCAAGGCTGCATTCATATTTGCGAGCGAATTCATTTCCACCACCTCCTTCTCTGTACACAGAATAGCAAGAAAATCAGGACCCTATCCGACTTTTTGTGCACGGATTTGCAGTCCTTCCAGCCGAGGATCTAGGATCTAGCCAGGTAGACGAAAATTGCAATTTGAAGTAGACTCCAACCAGCAGCCTTTGTTACCGTGTTAGGAAAGAGGAGGCCGTTCCATGAGTCAGGCAAAAATTCTATTGATAGAAGATGAGAAGAAGATCGCCCGCTTCCTGAAGCTGGAGCTGGAGTACGAGGGATACGAAGTATATTCGGCAGAAGATGGAGCCATCGGGCTTGAACGATTTTTACAAGAAGAATGGGATCTGGTCTTGCTGGACGTGATGATCCCGAAACTGAACGGTATGGAGGTGCTGCGGCGCATTCGTGCTTCTGGGAGCATCACACCCGTCATTCTGGTCACGGCAAGGGATTCGCTGCCTGACAAGGTGAGCGGATTGGATTTAGGTGCCAATGATTATATTACCAAGCCATTTGCGATTGAGGAATTGCTGGCAAGGATTCGTGCGTGCATGCGCATGGCGAATGTTTTGAAAAAGGAAGAGGAGCATGGACGATTCACGATTGCGGATCTCTGTGTGGATGAGAAGCAACGCATCGTCACGCGTGGCGAAAATCAGGTAGAGCTGACGCCGCGCGAATTCGATTTGCTGATCTATATGGTGAAAAATGCAAACCAGGTTCTGAACAGAGAGCAAATTTTGACGAAGGTATGGGGATATGATTACCATGGCGATACGAACATCGTAGACGTGTACATCCGCTATTTGCGCAAGAAGCTGGATACTTTGCCTCATGCCCCGCTTATTCATACCGTACGGGGAATCGGTTATACGATAAAGGGGTAGGATCAGATGAATATCCGCAACAAGATCCATCTGTTTTCAACGGTCTGGCTGGTGTTGATCGTCTGTATCATCAACACTTCCATTTACTGGCTATTTCACAAGCAAATGACGGACCAGGAAATGGAAAGGCTACAATTGCAGGCTGAGAATATAGCGGAAACGCTTCATTCATCCGCCAATCAAGTAGAACCCGCAGAGTTGCTGCAAGCCTTTTTAGCACCAATCGGCATGATCAGGGTAGTCAATGAAGAATCACGTGCGATCATCACGGCTGCGAAGGACAAGAAATTCGGCGACTTGCCCCCCTCGTACAGCGCTTCGGAGACGTACCGAATCACAGAACAGGACGGAGTTGCCTATGCGATCGCGCAAATGCCGATCATCTGGAGGGACGGATCGGTTGTATCCCTGGAAGTGACAACCAGCCTGGCAGATGTACAGGAAACGATGCGGATGTTGCGAGTCGTGCTGATTGTCGCTTCGCTTGTCGTGTTGCTGCCTTCCTTTTTGGCTGGCAGAGTACTGGGGAAGCTGATACTGGGCCCGATCCATTCGATGATTCGTACGATGGAAGAAATTCAGAAGCGAGGCATTTTCAAGAAACTGGATGTCCAGCATCAGTCAAAAGACGAATTATATCAGTTGGGGAATACCTTTAATAAAATGATAGACATTCTGCAGCAGAACTTTGTCAAACAGCAACAGTTTGTCTCGGATGCTTCGCATGAGCTGAAAACCCCCTTAACCGTGATTGAAGGTTATGCCACCATGCTGAAGCGCTGGGGGATGAAAAAGCCGGATGTGCTGGAGGAAGCGGTCGAAGCCATCTACGCCGAAGCTGTCCGGATGAAGAAAATGACCAGGCAAATGCTGACGCTGGCCAATCCTCATGAAGAATCACTCTTAACCATTCAGGAAGTAGATCTGATCGCG
>DASQMM010000293.1:0-3143 GCA_035645495.1 Brevibacillus sp.
AAGCTGTGCGCTGCTTATTTCATAGGTTTGCGACAAATTGCCGTCTAATATATCTTTGATTTTTAGTACCATGCTGGTATTGATATTTGCGCCGTTGGCCAATAAGCAGATGGCTGTTCGTTCATTGGTTAATAGCACGACTTGGGTTCTGAAGTTTGGGTTTTCTCCTGAGTGCTCGATAATCGTTTGGTCGGTGTTTACCATCCAGCCTGCTGCATAATACATAGTGTCAACAGCCAGAACGGATCTATCCCCCTGATGCGACTTTTGAATAGCGGTGTGAAATATTTCTGGTATATTTTTCACTATTCCCATCTGAATACCCATCCAGCGCGCCATATCTTTTGTAGAAGAGATGATATAGCCTGCGGGTTTATTTCCGGAATAATCCGGCGCGTTATACGGGGTTGTTTTAAAAAAAGAAGTACGATAACCTTGTGCAAGCTGTCCAGTAGCCATGGCATCCTCTTTATAGACGAATGTCTGTTTAAGGCCTAACGGCTGGAATACCTGTTCGCTCATAAAGCTTTCGTAGCTTTGACCCGATACTTGCTCGATAACCAGACCTAACACATCATAATTAATGGTTCCATACGAATATTGTTTGCCAGGAGGAAAGGATAAATCAGCATCCACCAGCACTTCCACTGTCTTTTGCAACATATCGGGCGTATTGCCTTGAGGGATAAGCTGGGCATGTTTATTATTGGTCAGACCGCTTGTATGATGAAGAAAATTATTAAGAGTAAGGGTCTGCATATCAACAGGTTTTCCTTGATATTTTAGCGTAAGCCAGGGTAAATAGTCGTGAATTGAGTCGGTCATAGATAAAAGTCCTTGCTCCTCCAGCAACAGTATGCCTATGCCGGTAAAGGCTTTACTGACCGAGGCCAGCTCGTATAATGTGTTTTCACTTGCGGGTATTCCTTTTTTAAGGTTTGCATAACCGGAGGAGTAATAGAATTCTTTCTCATCGGCCAGAATTGAGACTGACAAGCCTGGCACACCGGATATACGAGAAGCATCGTCCAGCAGCGCCTGTATGGCCTCAGCCTGCGCATCTGACATCGCATAGCTTCTTTGCGGGAGTCCTGAGAACAATAGAAGTACCGTTATCATAGAAACAAGTGTTTTTTTCATAAGATCTCCCTTTTTTTGAATAATGCAAGGATAATTTAGAGTGTGTCTAAAACTCTGAAACTGCATAATTTGGCAAGTTTACGTTCCGCACAAGGCGTATTTGTGAAGGTGTCTGCAGTAACGCCATCTTCATCTCTATAATAAACGCCCCATTGTTCAAAATCCTCTGTTCCATTGGCTATTGGAGCGGCACGGTCATGCATATAGTTTTTATGGTTGAGCTGATAAGTAGCAACATTCCAGCATTAATTAGTAAGCGTAGTAAAGCTATTATTTGAAGTTATGCCTGCGGCACTTCAAAAAATGGCCGATATGAATTGTAGTCTCGCCTATAATTCAATGAGTTTTTGCCCATACACTGGTGGTTTCATCTCCTTCCACACAGATGACGGCAGTTTAGATAGTCCGTCTATACTTTCATAATACTCCGAATAGATGCTACGGTTTCATTTTTCATTTCCAATCGAGCTTCGGGGCAAGGGATGCCCTCATCTAAAAAAGTATGTCGAAATCAAGTTTTCTAACTGCGAAAGAAGGAAAACCTGCACGAATAGAGTAATACTAGGAGAAGGTAACAGGACAGAACCGGGGTGATTAACCATCGAGCTTACCAAGCGACAAGAGCATATCTTACAAATCGTAAAGGATGACGGACCGATCACCGGAGAGCAAATTGCGGATCGGCTCAACCTGACCCGAGCCACCCTGCGTCCTGATCTCTCTATCCTGACGATGTCCGGGTATTTGGAAGCCAGGCCGCGGGTCGGGTATTTTTATGCAGGAAGACCCGCAAGCTCGATCATTAGTGAACGGCTTCACAAGCTTTACGTCAAAGACTATAAAGCGGTGCCGATCGTGGTTTCCGAGTCGGCTTCCGCTTATGATGCCATCGTTACGCTATTTCTCGAAGACGTAGGCACATTGTTTGTAGTCAACCAGAAGGGGTATCTCGCAGGTGTAGTCTCGCGCAAGGATTTGCTTCGAGCCTCGCTCGGGAACAAGACGCTGGAGGATGTACCAGTCAGCATCATCATGTCGCGAATGCCCAATATTATTACCTGTGGACCGGAGGAAACATTGTTCGCTGCGGCCAAGAAGCTGATCGATTTTCAGATTGACTCCTTGCCGGTCGTCAATCCCAGTGCGGAGGACCCGCGCATGATGGAATTGAGTGGACGGGTGACAAAAACCACGATAGCCAAGGCGTTTGTGGAATTGGGCAGCGAACCGAAAGTGTAGGAGGAGAAGCGATGCAAGAAAATCAACAGGGACAACTCATCTATGTGGTCTCGGACTCCATCGGCGAAACAGCCGAGCTCGTTGTTCGCGCAGGTGCCAGTCAGTTTGACCGATTCGTGATCGACATACAGAAGTATCCGTACATTGAAGATAAAGAATCCATCGACGAGATCATCGCGTCAGCCAAAGAGTCCAAGGCAATGATTGTCTTTACGATCGTCGTACCGGAACTCAACTCCTACATTATCGAACAGGCTGCCCGTTACGGGATTCCTGCCATCGATGTCATGGGACCGGTCATGCATACTTTGCAGAACATGCTGCAAGAGCCTCCGACGGGCAAACCGGGATTGGTCCGCAGGCTGGACGAGGAGTATTTTCGCAAGGTGGACGCGATTGAATTCGCTGTCAAATACGATGATGGGCGCGACCCGCGGGGGCTGTTGCGAGCTGATGTGGTACTGATCGGCGTCTCGCGCACCTCCAAGACGCCGTTGTCCATGTATCTGGCAAACAAGCGGCTGAAAGTGGCCAATGTCCCTCTCGTACCCGAGGTGGAGCCGCCCGAGGAGCTGTTCGCGTTGCCTCCGGAACGATGTATCGGACTGACGATCAATCCGGAGCAGCTGAATGGAATTCGCACAGAGAGGCTAAAAGCCCTAGGACTTACATCTCAGGCGAATTATGCGAATCTGGATCGCATCGAGGAAGAATTGGCTTATTCCAAGAAAATCATCGAGAGACTCGGCTGCCCGGTCATTGAT
>DASQMM010000294.1:0-4583 GCA_035645495.1 Brevibacillus sp.
CCGCCCTTGCTGTATTTCACAATTCCCTCCGCAGCACGATACGACAGGGCTCCCATCGTTCCTGTAGGGTTGTAGCCGCTGTTGTGCGGAAAAGCGGATGCTCCTACCACAAAGACATTCTCGGCATCCCACATTTGCAGATAGCTGTTTACTGCAGACGTCTCAGGCGAGGAGCCCATAATCACGCCTCCGGTGTTGTGCGTAGACTGGTACGGCGTGATATCGTAAGGTCCGAGCTTCCTGTTCACCTCGATCTTGTCTGCGGCGCCCATCTCCTTGATGATCTCCCCGCAGCGATCTGCACAATAAGCCGCCAACTGCCTGTCCTGCTCCTCGAAGTCGAAGGTAATCCGCATCAGCGGATCCCCGAAAACGTCCTTGTATGTAGGATCGAGGTCGAGGAAATGATGTCGAAACGGCATGCATGCCCCCTGTGCCCCTACGGACAATGTGCGGGTGTAGTACTTGATCGACGCCGCCTTGAATTCCTTCCCCCAACCTGGCACCCCGGCAGGAACCTTGTTGTTGCCGATCGGCCGCTGACCGGTCTGCGATATGGAAATATTGGCTCCGTGAATAAAATTCAGATCGGAGTGATCAAAATTGTCGCCGTTGTAGTCATCGATCGTAATGCCCAACGCCCCCGCGCCGGCAAACACATTGAATTCCCTGTCTTCATAAAAGCCGATTGCTCCACCTCGAATGACCTGATAGGCGTAATTTTTCCCAATGACCCCTTTACCGGTATTCGGGTCGTAAGGACGCCCCAGGTTAGACATCAACAAAAGTCGAGTATTATTAAACACATAGCTGGTCAGCACAACGATATCGGCAGGCTGCTCGATCTCTTCCCCAGTCGTCACGTCGGTGTACATGACTCCGGTCGCCTTCTTCCCATCATGCAAAATGCGGCGCACATGCGAATGGGTGCGGATCTCGAACTTTCCTGTCTTTTTCGCGACAGGAATGACCGTTACGACGGGATCCGCCTTGGCCCCGTACTCGCATCCAAAACGCTCGCAAAATCCGCAGTACTGACAAGCAGCGCGCGAAACACCGTCAGGATTGGTATACGCCTCGGAGAGATTGGCGGATGGCATCATGTACGGATGCAGATTCATTTTTTTCGTCGCTTCAGCAAACATTTTCAGCGCTGGCGACATCTTCATCGGCGGAGTGGGATACGGCTTCGACCGCTTGCCGCCCAAGGGATTCTCCTCCCCGGATATCCCGGCCATCTGCTCAAACCTGTCAAAATACGGCTCCAGTTCATCATAGGTAATGCCCCAATCCTGAATCGTCATTCCATCCGGGATCTTTTTCTCGCCGTACCGCTCGATCGTTTTGCTGCGAATCTCGAAATCATACGGCAGGAATCGAAACGTCTGGCCGTTCCAGTGTACCCCTGCTCCTCCCAGACCCGTACCCAGCAAAAAAGACCCGTACGTACGCATCGGCAAGGCACGGACACTGGTCTTGCTGCGGAACGTAATGGTTTCTTTGGACAGATCCTGCATCAATTCATAACGCAAAGCGTAGCGCAGCTCATCGTGGACCATGAAGTAATCTTCGGTTTTCCGCTCTTTGCCGCGCTCCAGCCCGACGACTGTCAATCCTTGCTTGGTCAACTCCGAGGCGATGATTCCTCCGCCCCAGCCCACTCCTACGACCACCACGTCTACCTTGGGCAATTTTCTCGCCATACATGCTCCCCCTTATCCATGTTGATGATCTCGCAGGCTTAAGGGTTCCATTTTGGCCAGACCCTCCTGCTCAATGATTTGGGTATACGCCATCTGGTTACCCGGAAAACTCTTCATTCTCCAGCCATCCATATTTTTGTTGCCTCCGTAGAGCGGATCTGAATACACGCCTTCCAGCGTAGTAGCGCGCAACATCGCAAAAAATGCACTGGCCGAGATCGTGGTGAGCTTTACCTCGTCCGTTTCAAAAGCCTTGAGCACCGTATCCTGCTGCTCCGGCGTAAGCTCGTAGAACTTCTTGCCTTCCAAGCTGTTGCTGTAGTTGTTCATTTCTTGAATGCCAATATCGAAAATCTCTCGCCGCTTCAGTCGCCCCTGATATCCCTGGGTGGCTTCTCCCGGATAGAATGGGCCCTGCATGTAATCACGGGCATTGAAGCCCCATTCACCTGCCAATTGGTGATCGATGAAATAGGCGGCACCTAATGCTTTGGCACCAGGTCCAAGCTCATCCTCTGGAAAGATGCGTTCGCAGGCCGCCTCGATGACCCTGAATTGCTCTCCGGTGAAGTACATGAGTGCCTGGTTGAAATCGGCGGCCGGAGCAGTTGCACCGGGCTGTTGTGGTGCCTGTTGGGTTCGCAGCAGGCTACCTGCTACTCCCCCTACCACCAGACCTCCCAGAACCAATCCAGAATTCTTCAGGAAATTTCTGCGTGATACAGGCTGATCTTTTTTTTCATGCTGTTCCAACACTACCACCTCCAGTTGTCTCTATCTTCTTTCTGTGCATATTTTCCTCAGGATAAACAGATACTGAGAAAAAATTTCCAACGACCTTAAAACAGCATGGATCCTGTCTTGAGCGTTGGACGACATCAGGTGAAAGCACTGGAGGGATATTCATGAAACACTTGTCCAAAAGCATCGCAATCGGCAGTATCGGATTACTCCTGCTGATGACTGCGTGCAACAACAACAATCAGGCGACACCGCAACAGCAGCCTCATACGCAATCCATGAATCATCCTGCGAATCTGGGACAAAACGGGGAGACCGTGATTCCGAGCGTAGACCGCGACAAAAAGCTGACGACCAACAATTACGGGACCACATTTAGCGGTATGGGAACCTCATTGTACAGCAATATCGGCAGCTCCAATCTTCATGGCGGCGGCCCTTCCACCAATCTGGACTCGCGGTTGAACGCGGCAGGCATCCATGGCGTGCAGACCTTGATCGTCAATGATGTGATCCTTGTCGCGCCTACAGCGGCCAATACGACGTCCGTCAATCACATGGACGCCACGCAGTCCCACCTTCTTTCCAACTACGCCGGAAGCTCTTCACGCGGCGGGGATTACAACGGTGATTATGAAAACAATACGGCAGGCACTATGGGGACAACCAACCCACAAAACAACCTGATGCAAGCCCGCAAACAGATCGAAAGAATGTACGGCTCTGAAGTACAGGTGCTGACTGTTACTTCCAGCAATGGTCTGAAAGCCTTTGAACACGTCAAAAAACAAATGCGGGAGAACAAGCGGGATGACCACACCATCAGTCAGATCAGCAACCTTCTCCGGGAAGCAAATCGCCAGCCTTAATAAAAAACAAGGGACAGGCCATAAGCGCCTGTCCCTTTTACTTTTGCATAAATGTCACGATTTGCTCCACCGTCTCGCGGGGATGCGTCACCATCAGCAAATGCTGCGCCCCGTCGATCATATGGATATGAAGATCTCCTTGCCTGCTTCCTTCTTGATAGTCTTCTACTGCTGCGCGATAAAAGGAACGTTCTTCTGCCGGCAATAGCCGTTCATCTGCCAAAAGCAACAGACGCGGACAACCGACCGATGCAAACAATCCCTCGCTGTCAAAATCGCTGTAGGACTGGAAGTATCCCCGAAAAGCATCCGCGGGCAGCAGATAGCCAAAGCTGCCATCTTCCAGTCTGCGTAATTCCTTCGCCATCCAGCCCGCGGGCATCTGCGGGCCTCCATACCTCGCTGCAAATAAACGCTCGGCCTCTTCTACTGATCCGAAGCGGTAGTTTGTCAGTCTGTCCACTGTCTTCTCGAGATCAAAGCCCGGAACCTGATCCAGCCGATAAAATCCGCCGTCCAACAACACCAGCCTCTGGATCCGCTCAGGCAGACGAGAAGCCAGCATCTGTGCCGGAATGGCCGAAAAAGAAGCGGCAACCAATCCCTGCACACGGATGTCTTCCGCTTCCAGCCACTGCACCAAATCCTCCGTGACCTGCTCAAAGGTAAACGGTCCCTCCGCTGCTGAAGCACCATGTCCCCGCAAATCGACAGCCATCACCCGATACTGCTTGGCAAGCTCAGGGACAATTCCGGCAAACAGCCATTTTGTGTTGCGAATCGCGTGCAAGAGCAAAAGTACAGGAGCCCCCGCCCTTCCTGCCACTCCATAGGAAAGTCGTACCCCGCCCTGCTCCCATCGTTTAATCTGGTCAAAAACACTCATGTTTCCCTCGCCCAATCAGACACCCCCATCGATATGAAAAAAACGCCGCTGTGCAGAGGGCTTCCTGCATCAGCAGCGCAATTTTTTATAGCCATTAAGCTTTCGGAAGTTCAAAAGAGCTTTTCAGCGATACAATCCGGTTGAAAACCAATTTTTCCTTCGTCGTATGCTTCGGATCGACGTTGAAGTATCCGTGACGGAAAAACTGGAACTTGTCCTGCGGCTGCGCATCCTTCATGTTGGGCTCGACAAATCCATGCAGAACTTCCAATGAATTCGGATTGATGTTGTCCAGGAATGTCCCCTCTTGATCCTCTTCCTCATCGAGAATCAACGGCTCGTACAGGCGGAATTCTGCCGGGACAGCTTGTGAGGCTTCTACCC
>DASQMM010000295.1:0-3172 GCA_035645495.1 Brevibacillus sp.
ACATGGTGACAATCAGCATCTCTCCGATAAAACCGCCGCCCGGAACCCCGGACATAACGACCCCGCTCAACACAGCGATCATGATCGCGGTTAAATAAGTGTCCAAACCGTGGAACGGCATATTGAAGAGACCGAAGATAAACGAGATTTTCAGGATTGCGCTCAGACAGGATCCGTCCATATGAGCCGTGGCTCCAAACGGGATGACAATCTCGCGCACATCCTTGGGCACGCCGATTTTTTCGGTTGCAGCAAGGTTTACCGGAATGGTAGCGACGCTGCTGCCAGTGGCGAAGGAAGTGACGGCGGGAGAGATCGCATTTTTCCAGAAGAGGCGAGGTCCTCCCTTGCCCATGGCCAAGTATGCGTAAATCGTGAAGGCGATAAGAAAATAAAGAAAGGAGATCGGATAATAGACGGCCATTGCTCGGGCATAGGAACCGAGCAGGTCTGGGCCAAAGACCCCGACGAGATTGGCAAAATAAGCGCCAAGTCCAATGGGAGCGTAGTACATCAAAATTTTGATCATCTTGATCATCACTTCGGAGAGAGAATTCAATCCCTCTGCCACTTTTCGTCCTTTCTCACCAGCCAGGCTGACCGATAATCCAAACAGGATCGAAAAGACAATGAGAGCCAGCATGTTCTTGCGGGATAAAATATCGCTGAAATTGGAAACGGTGAAGGCTTGCACAAACTGATCAGCCGTGTTGAGCTGGTTGATTTCCTCTGGTGCCTGTAGTTCCACCTTGATTCCTTCAGCAGGCGGGAAAATCGAGACTCCGACCAGCATGAGGATGGAAGAGATGATGCCGGTAATCACAAAGACGGCGAGCATGACCCCGAGGATTTTCCCCAGTCGCTTCAAGTCGACGATATTGGCTACGGCACTGCTGATGTTGACGAACACGAGCGGGACGACAATCGTAAACATCATATTGATGAAGATGTCGCCAAAGGGCTTTAAAGCCTCGGCGTCTTTCCCCATCATGATTCCGATGATCGCTCCAAGCGCGATACAGATGAGAAGCATGATGGGATAGCGATACGATTGCCAAACACTGCTTTTCGTTCCTGCAACCATGCAAGAATACCTCCCTTTCAAATAAAAATAATAAAGTCTAGTATCATTATACAGACTTTCTTTTTAAAATCTTCAGAAAATATTTACGGCTGACAGAATCTTTTTTGATTGTGCTACGATACATCTGTTAGGAAAAAATTTCAAAAGAAAAAGAGATCAGACGGGGAGGATTCACAATGAAAGCTATCATGGTCACTGCTTTTGGCGGTCCGGAAAACATGATCTATACCGACACTGACCTGCCTGAGATGGATGCCAAGCAGGTTCTGATCCGCGTTGCGGCCACCAGTGTCAACTTTGCAGACATCAAGGCCAGGTATGGAAGAAAAGGGGGTGGCAAACTTCCGTTCATTCCAGGTTTGGATGTGGCAGGGGTGGTTGAACGCGTAGGAGCGGACGTGACGCATGTAAAAGCCGGTCAAAAAGTCATTGCTTTCCCTAGCAACGGATCCTACGCCGAGTATGTGGTTGCGGATGAGGACCTGACCTTCGCCATTCCGGACCATCTGGATCTCCGTACGGCAGCAGGGTGCCCAATCGTCTCCTTTACTTCCTATAAATTGCTCGCGGACGTAGCGAAGGTAGAGCAAGGAGAGACAGTCTTGATTCACGCAGCATCAGGCGGAATCGGGACTACGGCGATTCAATTGGCCAAAATTCTTGGCGCAGGTCTGGTCATCGGTACGGTTGGGGACGAGAGTAAAGCGCAATTTGCCCGAGAGGCAGGAGCCGATACCGTCATATGCCATCAGCAGGAGGATTTTGCTGCGCGGGTGAATGAGCTTACGCGTGGCGTCGGAGCCGATGTCATCCTCGACTCCATCTCCGGGCGTGTTTCCGAACAAAGCATGAATTGTCTGGCCCCCTACGGCAGGCTCGTCCATTTCGGCAATGCGAGCGGGGAAGTAGGGAGATTTCAAACGGTGGATCTGCATGCGAGTTGTCGCTCGGTTCTCGGCTTCAGTTTTGGTACGACACGGCAAAAACGTCCGCATCTGCTTCGACCTGTAGCCGAACGAGTCTTGCCCCTGATCGCAAACGGAAAGCTGCAGATCAAGATCGGCAAAACGTTTCCATTACAGGAAGCTGCACTGGCGCATGAATGGGTCGAGAGCCGCCGAAGCACGGGAAAAGTGTTGCTGGAGGTAAACCGATCGCTCGGTGATCGTTCGCAGGAATAAAAATCATCCATAAAAGCTCTCATTCTATGACTCTGCAATCCGGGATGAGAGTTTTTTACTTTTACTATAATATATATTCGCTATTAAAATTTCTTATAGAAAATCGCACGAAACTAATATATGCAATATAGGACTATTGTTTACTAGCACTTGACGGGTTCCATTACTTTCAAGCTATAATTAACTTATAATTTAGATTTTATCAAATATTTATGAAAATGCATCTGCATGCATGAAAACAACCATGAAGGAGAGGAGTGAGAAAATGGGTCGTTATATTGTGAAAAGGATTGTTGCCGGATTCATAACCATGTTCGTACTGACTACCGTCACCTTTTTCCTCATGCATGCGATCCCGGGAGGGCCGTTCAGCCCTGCTGAAGAACGAAAGGTACCAAAACAGGTACTGGAAAAGATCGAAGAGAAATACGGTCTGAATGACCCGATTCCTGTACAGTATGTCAACTACCTGAAGAATCTGGCCCAAGGGGATTTCGGACTTTCGTTCAAACAAAGAGATGTGACCGTGAATGAGATCATTGAGCAGGGATTTCCCGTTTCTGCCAAAGTCGGGAGCATAGCCATCGTTGTCGCATTGCTGGTGGGAATACCGCTCGGCATCACGTCCGCGATCAAAAGAGGGAAGTGGGCTGACTGGCTCGCGATGATTATCGCCACGGTAGGAATCTCCATCCCCAGCTTCGTATTATCGGTGCTCATGCTTTTCTTGTTTGCTGTCGTGTTGAAGGTCTTGCCGACATTCGGACTGACCTCCTGGCAGCACTACATTCTTCCTGTTGCCGGACTTTCCTTTGGTCCTATCGCCTACATAGCGAGATTGATGCGCTCCAGCATGCTCGAAGTGATGAGATACGACTACATCCGTACGGCCCGTGCCAAAGGTGTG
>DASQMM010000296.1:0-25280 GCA_035645495.1 Brevibacillus sp.
GGATGCCAATTTGCTCACAGACATTCCAAAATATCGCGTGTACCGGAATGGTGAGCTGACCGAAGAAACTACCAGCATTGAACACGTTTGGCAAGATGACATGGTCGCCTTTTTGTTGGGGTGCAGCTTTACGTTTGAGAGGGCGATGCTGGAAAATGGCATTCCGGTCAGACACATCGAACAAGATTGCAATGTACCGATGTACATCACTAACATCGCATGCAAGAGCGCTGGTGCATTCTCGGGTCCGATGGTGGTAAGCATGCGTCCGGTTCCACATGAGCAAGTGGTGCGGGCGGTACAGGTAACTTCCCGCTTTCCAGCCGTTCACGGGGCTCCTGTACACATCGGAGACCCCAGTGTGATCGGGATTCAAGCAATCGACAGGCCCGATTTTGGTGATCCCGTGACTATCCGTGACGGAGAAGTTCCCGTCTTTTGGGCTTGTGGAGTTACACCGCAAGCCGTCGCCATGCAGTCGAAGCCGGAAATAATGATTACGCACGCTCCTGGACATATGTTTATTACCAATCTGCGTGACGAGGATTTCGGGGTTTTATAAAATGAGATTGGCTTTGTCAACCTTGCAATGGGCCATGTTCATCCTCGCTGGAAGCGTAGTGGCTCCATTGGCAATCGGGCAAGCGTATGGTATGTCCCCCTTGGAAATCGGCGAGTTTGTGCAACGCACGCTATTTGTATTGGGAATCGTCGCACTCGTACAGACATGGTGGGGACATCGCTTGCCGATCATGGAAGGCCCCGCTGCTCTTTGGTGGGGAGTATTTCTCTTGTTCGGGTCCCTTGGCGCTGCAACGGGAGAGGAGTCCCGGTCCATTCTGCCGGCGCTTGGACTGGGCCTTGTCTTCAGTGGCGTCTTATTTGTCATTATGAGTATGTGCGGATGGATTGCCGTGATTCGCCGACTGTTTACGCCTACGGTAATCGGCACGTATTTTATTCTCTTGGTTTTGCAGATGAGCGGCCCCTTTTTAAACGGGATTCTAGGCACGGCTTCAACCTCCTTTGACTGGAAAGCGACGTCTATCGCGATTGCTACATTGATTTTGTCTTTCATTCTCGCTCGCAGCCGCTTGCCTTTTTTGCGCAACTATTCCGTATTGATTTCAATCCTGTTTGGGTGGTCGCTATTTCAAATTTTTGGACTTCAGGAACCATTCGGTGAAGCCAGCCAATCATGGTTTACCTTGCCTGGGTTGTTTTCATTTGGTTGGCCGGAATGGGATGGTGGCATTATTCTCACATCGGTGATCGTGACCCTGCTTTTGTTGAGCAACATGATTGCCAGTATGGAAGCAGTGGGTCAAGTGCTCGAGAATAAGAATAAGATAAATGAAAAGCGCACTGGCTTGATTATGGGAGGAAGTCAGCTATTATCCGCTTCTTTTGCTACGGTCAGTTTCGTGCCGCTCTCGTATACAGCAGGGTTTATTATGACCACGCGGATGAAAGAAAAGTTGCCGTTTCTCTTGGGGAATGGCTTGCTGGTGCTGATCAGCTTTTTTCCAGCTGTAACGGGGTTGTTTGCTTCGATTCCCGTCTCTGTAGGGTACGCCAGTATTTTCCTCTCCTTCGTCAATATGCTTGGCATGGGCTTGCAAGAAATCGCACGTGACGGATTGAGAGAAAGACAATTGTATATCGTGGGCATCTCCATCATGATCGGTACGGGTTGCATGTTTATTCCCTCTTCCTTCTTATTCCTGGTGCCTCCCTTCCTAAGTCCCTTAATCAGCAACGGTTTGCTGATGGGAGTAGCCAGTTGCCTTCTGCTGGAACGGTTGGTTCGGAGTGAAGAGCCTGCTCAGCAAAAGTAGCCGCCTGTCCATCGGGGCGGCTTTTTGCCGTGGCGCAAGGTTGCTGGAACTTGCCGGAAACCCGCATTGCAAATGATGAAATTGAGGTATAATATAATCTAGTGCTAGATAAGAGGAAGTTTTATTCATATAGTTCGTCAGCAAAATGCTCATGAACTTTTTATAGTTTTTGATGTTGATAGAACACAATTCTACAAGTATGAAAGAGAGTGGGACTGTATGGGTCGTAAGTGGAACAATATCAAAGAAAAGAAAGCGTCCAAAGATGCAAGCACCAGTCGCATTTATGCAAAATTTGGACGTGAAATTTATGTGGCTGCCAAACAGGGTGAGCCAGATCCAGAGTCAAATCGCGCACTGAAGGTCGTACTCGAGCGTGCAAAAACGTACAGTGTGCCAAAAGCGATTATCGACCGTGCGATTGAAAAAGCGAAGGGCGGTTCTGACGAAAACTACGATGAGCTGCGTTATGAAGGCTTTGGTCCTAACGGCTCCATGGTGATCGTGGATGCCTTGACCAACAACGTAAACCGTACAGCGTCCGAAGTGCGGGCTGCCTTCAATAAAAACGGCGGAAATATGGGAGTCAGCGGATCTGTCGCGTATATGTTCGATGCGACTGCCGTCATCGGTCTCGAAGGCAAATCAGCGGATGAAGTGCTGGAAATCCTCATGGAAGCGGATGTAGACGTTCGCGATGTGCTGGATGAAGACGGATCCGTGATTGTGTACGCCGAACCGGATCAATTCCACGCTGTGCAAGAAACATTGAAACAGGCAGGGATTTCAGAATTTACCGTAGCTGAAATCACGATGCTGCCGCAAAATGAAGTGACTCTTCCTGAGGATTCCCAAGCTCAATTTGAAAAATTGATCGACGCCCTGGACGATCTGGAAGACGTACAGCAAGTCTACCACAACGTAGATTTGGGCGAATAAGAGAGGAAAGCAGACCTGTCGAGATACAAGGTCTGCTTTTTTTAATTAGGTGGCTTGAACCGCTTTGGCTGCGTTGATTCTGCCGTAGAGCCAGTAGGTGCCGGTGCCGGGGATCGGGTCCGAGGTGGTCTTGATGGCCCGTTGAATCTGTACGTTTGTTTTCCCTTGGGAAGCCAACAAGGCGGCAATACCGGACACGTGTGGCGCAGCCATTGAGGTCCCGCTCAGGTAGGCATAGTAGCTGCCCGGGTAGGTGGAGAGAATATTTTCGCCGGGTGCCGCGACATCTACCCAACGGCCGTAATTGGAAAATGCGGATTTCTCTTCGCGCTCATTGGTAGAGCCAACTGCGATGACATTGGGGTAGTTGGCCGGATAGCTGGGAAGTGAGGAACCGGCATTTCCCGCGGCGGCAACGATGACCGCTCCGCGATCCCAGGCATATTGAATCGCGGATTGCAGCGAGGTGGAGGCAGCGGGAGAACCCAGACTGAGATTGATTACTTGTGCCCCCTGTTGGGCCGCGTACACGATTCCGCGTACGACGTTCATCAATTCCCCGCTTCCCGTATCGTCCAAGGAGCGAATGGGCATGATTGATGCCAGCGGGCAGACCCCAGCAATACCAAAGCCGTTATTGGTTGCGGCTGCCGCAATGCCAGCCACATGGGTACCGTGACCGTTTCCATCCATCGGTTGGGGGGAGTTGTTGACAAAGTCGTAGCCTGGTACGAGTTTGGGCTGCAATTCGGGATGGTCCAATTGCACACCTGTGTCCACAATCGCAATTTTGACAGCCGGATTTCCCTGTGTGACATCCCAGGCAGCGGGGGTGGATATTCTCTGCGGGCCGTACTGATACAGCGAGAAATAGGGATCGTTGGGAGCAGTGGAGGCTTGGAAGAGATAATTGGGCTCCACAAACGCAATTTCTGCCAGACCCTGATAATGCTTTAGAATCCTTCGCATCTTTCGCTTGGAAGCAATCTTATAGATCCCCAATCCGGGATCGTGGTCCATCATTTCACATTTCGCCTTTTTGTGAATCTCCTCGATCTGAGTGGGTGTCACGCCATCATGAAAGCTGACGATCAACTGGTTGGGGACGTGAGCATGCCACTTCGCATCCTGTCTGCGATCCCAGTATCGGTACAGGCCGATTGCCATGATACCCCCGAAGAGCAGCAGGCCAATCCAGAATTCCATGTTCACCTCTCCTTTTTCAACAGACTTCTTCTTTGTGTATGCAGGAGGTAAATTAGGAGATTGGATGCTTATCCCTTTTTGGTGAAATCCAAGGAAAGGAACCAGGGGAAAAGCGCAATCGAGAAGAAATCCATAAGGCGACAGCCTGTTAAGATGGGATCAGAGGGAATGATATGGAGGAGGAATGAATGGAATGGGTTATCAAGCAAAGCAGATTTTTGTGAATTTGCCTGTTGAGGACTTGCAGAAGTCAGTCGAATTCTTTACTGCGCTGGGATTTACATTCAATGCACAATTTACCGATGGAAAGGCAACCTGCATGGTGATTGGCGAGAATATCTACGCCATGCTGCTGGTGAAAAGCTTTTTCCAAACCTTCACCAAAAAAGAAGTAGTTGATGCGACAAAGAGTACAGAAGTCCTGGTAGCCTTGTCCGCGAACAGCAGGGAGGAAGTGAATGAACTGGTTCAAAAAGCCCTTGCGGCTGGCGGCAAGGAAGCGAATGACCTTCAAGATCACGGCTTTATGTACAGTTGGAGCTTCCAGGATCTCGATGGACATATCTGGGAACTGATCTACATGGATGAGAGTGCGGTGCCAAAAGAATAGAGGGATACAGAGATGAGGGCCGATTGGTCCCATCTCTTTTTTCATTCCAAAGGAGGTTCCATATATTACCGATCTATGATAAGATAAATGCGAACGATTGTTCTGAAATGGTCTGGGGTGGATGGGAGTGTCGCGAATAGTGGTCGACCGTTATTCTGAAATCGATGAGGTAATTGCCTATATTCATCAGCATCTGGATGAGCCTCTGCTATTGGATCGTTTAGCAAAAGAGGTCTCCTACAGTCCCTATCATTTCACCCGCATCTTCAAAGCCAGGGTAGGTCTTCCGCCTTTGTACTACGTCTCAGCGGCGCGGTTGCAGAAAGCGAAGGATTTACTGCTGCGCACCAATCTGGGCATACGCGATATTGCCCTGGAGATCGGTCAGCAGAGTCTGGGCACCTTCACCACACGGTTTACGGAACGAGTGGGTGTGACGCCTTCGTCTTTTCGGAATTCCTCCGCACAAGCGGAAACGCTTTTTCGCTCCTTGCAGCAATTAGAGGACTGGAGCAGCCCGCATCGTGCTATTCAGACATCCGGCAGAATATCAGGCACAATCCATTCCATTGTGCCGTTTGAGGGGGTGATCCTGGTCGGATTATTTCCCAAGCCGATTCCAGAAGGGCTGCCCTTGCATGGGACCCTGCTTTCCTCTCTCGGGGATTTCTGTTTTACGAATGTCAAGCCGGGCGTCTACTATTTAATGGCGACATCGATACCGTGGGGGATGCAGGCGATCGATTTTTTGTTGCCGCATGCCACCTTGCGTACTCGTGCGCATAAACCGATTCAAGTAGAGTCCCATTCGGTGGTTCCGCATCAGCATGTGATGCTCCATCTGCCGAGTCCAGATGATCCGCCCATCCTGGTTTCGCTGCCGCTTTTGATGAATCGTTTTTTGAGTAGAGTCGGTACAGTCGCTCCTGCCAAGTGAAAGCGCATTCCGGTAGATTATGGGACAACAATGAACAACAGGTATAAGATCAACGTTTTTATGTATATCTAAAATATTTTCAAAATTATTACTTCTCTGTATCCCATGACAAGCTCGTCCGAATTATGTTATGTTTTTTATGTCCGTATAGAGTGGAAGACAGTCCATTTAGAGAGGACATTTTAACGAACATAACAAATGGGGGAACATCATGAGAAAACTTGGATTGCTGCCCAAAATTCTCTTGGCTATCGTCTTGGGGATTGTGATCGGATCTTTCTCGCCAGAGTGGCTCGTCAAAGTCTTCGCTACTTTTAGTGGGCTGTTCGGCAATTTCCTGGGTTTTGCCATCCCGTTGATTATCATCGGATTTATTGCTCCGGGGATTGGGGAACTGGGAAAAGGCGCAGGACGTCTCTTGGGAGTGACCACAGGTGTCGCTTACATCTCTACCATTGTTGCCGGATTGTTGGCTTTTTTCGTTGCTACGCTGCTCTTTCCTCACATTCTGGAAGTAGGCGGTTTGGTCAATGAGTATGCCAATCCGGAGGAAGCATTGCTCGCACCTTATTTTACTGTGGACATGCCGCCAGTCGTGGGGGTTATGACTGCGTTGCTGCTGGCCTTTACACTTGGGCTCGGAGCGGCTGTCATCAAGGGAGACTCCCTGCAAAAAGTAATGGTTGATCTGAGAGCAATCGTAGAGAAGCTGATTGGCTCAGTGATCATTCCGTTGCTGCCTTACCATATCTTGTCTGTCTTCACCAACCTGACCTATGGCGGGCAAGTGAAAATGATTCTGTCCGTCTTTGCCAAGGTGTTTGTTATTATTATTGCTCTTCACGTTCTGTATTTGATTGTGCAGTATCTGGTGGCTGGTCAACTGGGGCGCAAAAACCCGTTCACCATGTTGAAAAACATGCTGCCTGCCTATTTTACAGCGATCGGGACACAATCTTCTGCTGCTACGATTCCCGTCACACTGCGCCAAACCAAGCTGAATGGGATCAATGGCAAGGTTGCCGATTTTGTCATCCCCCTCTGTGCGACGATTCATCTGTCGGGGAGTACGATCACCCTCGTCAGTTGCGCGATGGCGGTCATGATGCTGAATGGCATGTCTACTTCGTTGGCGATGATGTTCCCGTTCATCCTCATGCTGGGGATCACGATGATTGCAGCGCCGGGGGTACCAGGCGGCGCGGTCATGGCAGCGCTCGGTTTGCTGGAATCCATGCTCGGGTTCAGTACGACGCTGACTTCACTAATGATTGCCTTGTACATTGCGCAGGACAGCTTTGGTACTGCCTGCAACGTGACGGGTGACGGTGCCATCGCCGCCATTGCGGACAGCATGAGTCCAAAAAGTAAGGCGTAGCCGTTGAAAAACCGGCTCAACATCTCTTGTGAGAGTTGAGCTGGTTTTTTCTGTCTGGGACAAAAGGGTTGATTTCCCTGGGATCACCTGTCATGCTTACAAGGAGCTTGATGATTCCAGAGTCGGAACACAGGAGATGAAAAATGGTAGAAATTAAAACTTCCAAGCTAAGCAACGGTGAGTTGAACAGAGGCGTTTTCGCGACGCGTGACATTGCAAAAGGTGAATTGCTCCATGAGGCGCCTGTATTGCCTTATCTCAACGAAGAGCATGAGCACATCGAAAAGACCTTGCTGGCTGATTACGCGTTCGAGTATGGAGCGAACCACACCTGCATTTTGCTGGGATACGGCATGCTGTTCAACCACTCTTATGAACCGAATGCCACGTACGAGATTAATTTTGACAACCATACGTTTAATTTCTATGCCTATCGGGATATCACCGCAGGGGAAGAGATTTTGATCAACTACAACGGAGACGAGGATTGTGATGATCCGTTATGGTTTCTAGAAGAGTAAACCATGAAAAAAATCCTGAAAAAATCTACGAAGTCGACCTCTACGAACCACTTGTGAAGTATTTCACAAAACAGGGATATGAGGTCAAAGGGGAAGTCAAGCATTGCGATCTGACTGCGGTAAAAGACGACCAACTGATTATCGTGGAGTTAAAGCGCCATCTCAGTGTGGAGCTGCTGGTCCAGGCAACGAAGCGACAACGCCTGACCGAGCTTGTCTATATCGCTGTCCCCAAACCAAAGTTCAGCCTGTTTTCGCGAAAGTGGAAAGACATATGTCATCTCGTCCGCAGGCTGGAGTGCGGTCTGCTGCTCGTCTCACTGCAACATGGCGGCACCGTCACCGAGGTATTTGCCCCTGCGCCGTTTGATCGGGCGAAGAGCATGCAGCGCAGCAAGCAAAAACGCCAACGGGTACTCCGAGAAATCGAAGGCAGATCTGGAGATTTCAACGTGGGGGGAAGCTCTCAGACGAAGATCATGACAGCCTACAAGGAAAATTGTCTCCAGATCGCCTTTTGGCTGGAACGCTTGGGCCCCTCGACGCCAAAAGCCCTGCGCCAATCCGGAACAGGTGAAAAGACACAAGCGATCCTGCAGAAAAATTACGATGGGTGGTTTGTAAAGATCCGTCGTGGTATTTATGGCATCAGCGAAAAAGGCAAGCAAGCACTCAAAGAGTATCCCGAGCTGACCGAGCATTTCAGGCAGCTTGCGGCGGAACGGACACAGCCGATGACGGAAGAGCGTCTGACATAATAGGATAAATAACAGTGGAAGCAGACGGCGATGATGAATCGTTGGTCTGCTTTTTTTGTTGGAAATATTCCTAATATATAGTTAAATGACTGTATACTAATCAAAATATACCCTGATCATGAATGATGGAGAGTGTTGAATGGTGGTTACCAGCGAATCTGTGCTGTCTGTACAAAGGCAGTCTTGTCCCGAGTGCGGGGAGGAGATCGTGGCAGTCAAAGGATATATCCCCTGGTGTCAGGCTTGCAATTGGAATCTACATCCTCCTCACAAGGATAAAAACCCAACACTATTTGAGCGCTACTATCTGAAAATCGGGAACCTAGCTGGAGAAAAACTTCTGCAATCGGTCATGACCCAACCCATTTCCAAACCAACGAGTCTGGGAGTGATTTTCGCCTATCTGATCGCGGGAGCCGTCCATCTAACCAGCGTGGTGATCCTGGCTTGCGGGATTTGGCTGGCAATCGCAGGGTGGGGAAATTTTTTCTTCATGGCAGCAGCGTTGCTCTGCCTGATCGTTGCATGGGTGACGAGGCCGAGGATCGGAAAAATGCCGAAGAATACCGTAAGCCGGGCCGAATTTCCTACTCTTTACCGAATCGTTGATGAGATCAGCGAAAAGATGGGAGCCAAAAAGGTCGATGGCATTTCGATTGATTTTGCGTATAACGCAGCTTTCGGAAGCTACGGCCTGTCCAGAAAAAACGTGATTCATCTTGGCGTGCCATTGATTCGTGTACTGAAACCAGAAGAGTTTGTCGCACTCCTTGCACATGAGCTGGGGCATGGCGTGAATGGCGATTCCACACGCGGCGTTTTTGTGGGGACTGCGATTCGTACATTGTTGGAATGGCAGTATTTTATGAAGCCAGATCAGATTTTCGAGCGTAATGGAAGTCTGGTTGATCTGGCAATGGTTCCGATCAATCTACTCTTGCTGCTTTTGTCCAAGGGGATTGAGGGGATCGTGTTTGTATTGGCCCATTTACTTTGGCAAAACAAGCAGCGCGCGGAGTATTTGGCAGATGCCCTCGCTGCTCAGGTAGGGGGGCTTCAAGCAAAATTGTCTCTGCTTGAAAAGTTGCACCTGGAGCACATCTTTACATATGCCATGCAACGTATCCTGACAGGAGGCGCTGCTGGAAGCGCTTTTGAGGAAATCAAATCCCAGTTTGGGCGAATTCCCGCCAGCGAAATCGAACGGGTGCGAAGATTGGAACAAAGTGCGGATGTGAGATTGGATAGCACGCATCCTCCCACGTCTTATCGGATTCAGTATCTGAAAAGCAGAGGGGATATGGCTCCTGCTTTTCAGATCAGTACGGAGGATCAAATCCTTCTAGAAAAAGAGTGGCGTCATCTGGAAGAACATACAGAGACAAAGTTTATTCGTTATTACAGAGATCACTCTCACTTGCTGTACTAAGCAAAAAACCGCGAAGAACCAGGACTTTTGTCCGGATCCTTCGCGGTTTTTTGTTTCTCGTATTCCCCGCTATATGATCGCAAGCGCATGAAGTAATAATTATTTTTATATTTCAAATTATGAAAAATGAAAAGTACAATGCTCGATATGCATCATCATTCTATTCATAGGGGGATTTGCCTTGAGCCAAATGGGTACTGCTGCAGGAACATTGCCGGAAAAAATGACAAGGGCAAGATGGATTTACGTCGGATTACCATTGCTTATCTTATTTACGGTTTCGATGATCGACAAGTCCAACATCAATATTTTGCTGGCGAACAAGCCCTTCCTGCAAGATTTGGGGATTACGGACGGCGCGATCAAAGGCTCTCTGAGCAGCATCTTCCTCGTTACGTACGCCATCGGTCAGCTAGGTTGGGGATTTGTGGTCGACCGGATCGGAGCTTTCAAAAGCGGGCTCATCGGTATTTTTTTCTGGGTTTTCGCGATGGTCCTGGGTGGCATGGCCGAATCGGTCTCTGCCCTGCTCTGGTCTCGTTCGATTCTCGGTATTAGTGAAGGGGTGCTGTATCCGATCGCCCTGACATTGACTGCCAAATGGTTTCCCAGCAATGAACAGGCAAAAGCACAGGCGCTCTGGTTCAACGGGAATTCTCTCGGACCGGTGATTGGCCTTCCGATCATTGCCATGGTAGCAGAGTCTTACGGCTGGAGAGAAAGCTACTATGCATTGGCAGCGATTTCTCTGTTTTCTCTTATCATGTTCTGGGCGATGGTTCGCAATAGTCCAAGCCATCACTACGCGGTCAACACCACGGAAAAAGAGTATATCGAAAAAGGTGTCGCGACAAACAAAAAGGAATTGGCTGGCACCGGTGAGGTAAAAGCAGTTCTGAAAAACCCTGTTTTCTGGGTACTCACTACCGTATACGGATGTATCTCCATTGGTTTTTTCGGAATCTCCACCTTTTTGCCCAGTTATTTGACAGAAGTAAAAGGCATTCCATTCGTTCAGTCGGCATTCGTCAATGCGGCCGGGTATGGGTTGGCAATTCTGGTACAGATGGGCTCCGGCTTCCTGTCTGATCGCTATATGAAACGGGCTGTATTCGTCGGCGGAGCGAGTGCCTGTATTATCCTGTTTCTCTTGATGTCGATGTTTACCACAAGCGCGATCATGGCGCAGATTCTCAGTATTCTGCTGATCAGTGTATTGCTGATGCCTGCTGCTTTGACCATGACGATGCTGCATAAGGTTGCTTCGCCGCAAGTTATGGGAAGAATTGGCGGAATATTTGGAAGTATTTCCTATGCGCTGGCAGCTATCGGTCCGATGGTCGTCGGTGCCGTCAGCCAAATGACAGGTTCCTTTACCGGCGGGTTCCTGGCTTTGATGAGCTTTATTCTGATTTCACTCATTCTTTGCCTGGGTCTCATGCGCAAAGGCTATTAAAAAGTCAACAAAGTCAGACGGCTACAGGAGGGATGCAACGGTGTCACGATTGCAGGAATTACGCGAGGTAATGAGACAGATCCATACGGCCTGGCAAGAAGGGCGCAAAACGACGCTGCTGATGCTGATGCATGTCGAAGGCTCTGCCTACAGGCTGCCCGGCAGCAAAATCATGATGGCAGAGGATGGACACATCTTCGGGACAATAAGCGGAGGTTGTTTGGAGGGGGATCTGTACGGCTGGGCGGAAAAGGTGATGCAGACAGGCAAACCGCATCTGCAACGCTACGATCTGAGCGAAAGTGAAGTATGGAGCTTGGGTATCGGCTGCAAAGGCACTTTGGAGGTGGGCATCCTTCCTGTCAAACAGGACGACTCTTTTTGGAGACAGACAGACGAAGCGCTCCAACAGGATGAGAGCTTTGCACTGATCCTGGAAATCGTAGACGGCGCCCGTGTCCTCATGAAACGGGATGGACGGGTATTCGGAGATGTGGATCGTCTTCCGGTAGAAGTGCTGGACCAGGCGAAAGTCCGTTTTGGCAGGCAAACCAGGGCGGAGGTCGTACGGTTCGGGACCCGACGCTACTATGTGGATGTGGTAAGGCCCAGCGAGCGATTGGTCATTGCAGGGGCGGGACTGGATGCTCGCCCAGTGGCAGAATTGGCGGCTCGGAGCGGCTTTTCCGTCACGGTGCTGGACCCTCGTGCAGGCTTTAATACTCCGGAGGCTTTTCCCGCGGCACATCATCTCGTCCAGTCTCCTGCTGATGCAGATCCGGCACAGATGCTGGATAGCTGGTGGGTGATTATGAACCATCATCTGGAGCGGGATCAAGCCAGTCTGGAGCTAGCTCTTCGCAGCCGTCCGCGCTTTATCGGGGTACTCGGACCGCTGTCCCGAACGGAGGAGATGCTTGTCCAGATAGGAAAAACGTTCTCCTGCGGTCCGATCCATGCCCCGGTCGGTCTCGATCTGGGAGCCGAGACGATGGATGAGGTCGCACTCAGCATCGTCTCCCAGCTCCTGGCAATGCTCAACGGCAGACAGGCGGCCGCGCTGCATGGCAAAAGCAAAATTCATGCCTGATGAGCCGACTTCTCCGTCAGCGATGGGTAGGTATGCTCAAAATAATCGATCGTAAATTGGATCAGCTCACGGGCAGCCAGCGTGATGTACCGGGATTCCACCCAGGAGAGACCGATAATCCGTTGGGAATGGCGATCCTCCAAGGGAAGGTAGACCGGTGAATCCTTGTGCATATACCCGTGCTTCCACCAGTGCTGCGGAATCAAAGCAACGCCAAGTCCGTTGTGAACCATGCGCAGAATCACTTCCGCATCGTTGCATTCAAAGGCGATATTGGGAACAAAACCACTGTCCCGGCACATGTCCAAAGTAGTTTGGGTCAATTCGTAGGACATGACGAGACTGATATAGGTTTCTTCAGCGGCATCGCGCAGCCAGACCTTCTTTTGATTCGCCAGGCGATGGTTGGGGGGAACGGCCAGAAACATTTTTTCATGGAGCAGGGGGACATTCTTGAATTTGGGATCGCGAATCAAGGGGTGGGTGATGATCAAATCCGCCTCGCCGCGTTCCAGAAGATTTTGGCACTCCTGTGAAGTGCCTTGGAGCAGCTTGATATTGATTTGGGGGTACTTTTTGAGAAAAGCGCTTAACAGTTCGGGGAGCAAGCGACCAGTAGAAGCGGCAAGAATGACCTGTCCTCGCTCCAGACCCGTGAGATCTGACAGTTCATACTGACCCTCTTCCAGTTCAGCAAAGACGCGGTCGACGCGATTGAGGAAAATTTTTCCGAAGCGATTCAGGCGAATTTGCTTGCCATGCCGATCAAACAGGGGGACACCCAGATGCTTTTCCAATCTGCTGATCATTTTGCTCAAAGAGGGCTGAGAGATGTGAAGTTCTTCAGCAGCTCGGGTCATATGTTCCAGACGGGCGACGATTTGAAAATACTTCAGTTGCAACAGATCCACGGAAAACCCACCCCTTATGCCTTATTGTCTATCAATTCATAAGTGATTATGTATTTTAAATTATATAAAATCAAGACTAAACTGAAGGAAAAGACAGGGGAACCAAAAACAGCGAGGGAGTGACACAGACGATGCAATTGTCAGGAGAAGCAAAATTCGCAAATAGTGTTCAGCATATTTGGGATGCCCTTCACGATCCAGATATTTTAAAAGGGGCAATTCCCGGGTGCGAACGATTGGAGCTTACAGGCCAAGGGGAGTACGACGTCGTGATGAAGCTTGGAGTCGCTGCAGTAAAAGGGGAGTACACCGGAAAAGTGAAGCTGGAGGATGTCGAAGCGGGGGCGCACTACATTCTGCTGGCAGAGGGAAGCGGTTCTCCCGGGCATGTAAAAGCGAAGATGGACTGCAAGCTTTTGCCGACAGATAAAGGCTGTACGCTGGTCTGGAACTGTGATGCGGAGATCGGCGGAATGATCGCAAGTGTAGGAGGACGTGTATTGGGGGGAATCGCCAAATTCATGGCGGGCCAATTCTTCAAAGCGATCGAAAAACAAGTGAAGAATGGGGGAGCATGATGAAACCAGCTTCGTTTGAATACCTGCGACCTGGAAGTCTGGAAGAGGCGCTGAAGTATCTCGCTGAACTTGGCGAGGATGCCAAAATTCTTTCGGGAGGTCAAAGCTTGATTCCCGTCCTCAACATGCGGCTATCGACGCCGAAATACCTGATCGACATCGGCAGAGTAGAAGGGCTCTCCTACATTCGCGTGGAGGATGGCTATCTGGCGATTGGAGCGTTGACCAGGCATGTCGAGCTGGAGCAATCGCCTTTGGTCGCGAAGCACTGTCCGTTGTTGCTGGAAGCGGTGAAATGGATCGGTCATGCGCAGATTCGGCAAAGAGGGACGGTCGGAGGCAGCATCGCGCATGCGGACCCTTCTGCTGAACTGCCGTGTGTACTGGCTGCTCTGCGCGGTGAAATTGTGATTGCGCACGCGGACGGTGAGGAGACGCTGACACCAGAGGAGTTTTTCCTGACGTATCTGCTGACCTCCCTGCAGCCGGATCAGATGATCAAAGAAGTCCGTTTCCCGATCGTTTCGGATACGGCCGGTTATGCTTTCACCGAGGTAGCCCGTCGTCACGGAGATTTTGCTCTCGTAGAGGTGGCCGCTGTTGTCGAGCTGAATGAGCAACGAGAAATTACCATGGCTCGTCTTGCGGCTGGCGGCGCCAACCCGGTTCCTTGTGTGCTGGATTCTGTCGAGGATTTCCTGATTGGCAAGACACCAGATGATTCCCTTTTGGAAGAAGCGAGCGAGATGGCGAGTGAAAGTGTGGAGCCGGACGGTGATTTGCACGGATCGGCAAGCTACAGACGCTCCTTGGTGAAAACCTTGGCCAAACGGGCGTTGCAAACAGCGATTCAACGGGCAGGAGGGATTTCGCGATGAAAACCATGGAGATTACGGTTACAGTAAATGGAAAAAAGTGTACGGAGACAGTCGAAACCCGCATGCTGCTATCCGACTTTATCCGCGAGCAATTGCGCCTGACGGGAACGCATCTGGGCTGCGAGCACGGGGTGTGCGGAGCCTGTACCGTACTGGTGAATGGAAAAGCGGCTCGTTCCTGCTTGATGCTCGCTGTGCAAGCTAATGGCTTTACGATTGATACCGTAGAATCGCTGGTAAGAGAGGATGGCAGCTTGCACCCGCTGCAGCAGGCTTTTTCTGACAACCACGCCTTGCAATGCGGCTTTTGCACACCTGGTTTCATGATGACCCTGGTTGATTTTCTTCAGGAGAATCCGCATCCGAGCGAAGGGGAGATTCGCGAAGCCATCTCCGGCAATCTGTGCCGCTGTACCGGGTATGCCAATATCGTAAAAGCTGTTGAGCAAGCTTCCCAAGTGCTTGCCAAACAAGGAGGTTGAATCCATGGCGAACCTAATTGGGCAAAGCTTTCGACGGAAAGAAGATTATCGTTTTGTGACAGGGACCGGACAGTACGTAGCGGACATTCGGCTCGACAATATGGCGGAAGCGACATTCATCCGCAGTACACATGCCCATGCCCGGATTAAAAGCATCGATAGATCAGCCGCGCTGGCCCTGGATGATGTCTACGCAGTCATTACCGGAGAAGATCTGGTGGGAAAAGTGGGGCTCATGTCCGAGATGGAGTCGCACTGCCGCCTGCCGAAGCATATCGAAGATCAGATCAAGCCGATCATGAAGCATAACATCGAGCCTGTATTGGCGACAGGAAAGGTCAAATATGTAGGGCAAAATGTCGTTTGCATCGTAGCGAAAAACCGCTATATCGCGGAGGATGCTGCTGCTCTGGTAAAAATCGACTACGAACCGCTGCCAGCCGTGGTCGATCCTTTTGAAGCGCTGAAGGAAGGCGCTCCGCTGGTTCAGGACGACCTGGACGACAATATGCAAGCCTATTTCCACCTTCCCGTAGGTTCCTGGGAAGAGGCAGTTAGCAAAGCCGACCATGTAATCAAAGGACGTTTTACTTCTCCCCGTGTCGGATCCAATCCGATCGAGACCCGCGGGGTTGTCGCCTCCTATGACAACCGCACCGACTTTCTCAACATCTGGAGCTCTACGCAGATGCCCTTTGAAATCCGTCACTATGTCGCGAAGCTGCTCGGATTGGTCGAGCAGAATATCCGCGTGGTTGCTCCTGATGTCGGCGGCGGTTTTGGTCCGAAAGGCGGCCTGTATCCGGAAGAAGTGCTGCTGGCGTATCTGGCCAAGCAATTGAAGCGCCCTGTGCGCTGGATCGAAGACCGGATGGAGCATATGAGCGGCGCCCGTCATTCCCGTGACCAGATTCACGACTTGGAGGTAGCCTATACCAAGGACGGAACCATCCTGGGCGTAAAAGATGATTTCGTGCTGGACGTAGGAGCGATCAACTACTTTGCCCTGACCTGTGCCTACAACAGTGCGGCTCATTTTCGCGGGGCGTACAAGATTCCGGTATTCGACCTGACCTGCCGCATCGCTCTGACGAACAAAACCCCCAACGTACCGTATCGCGGTGCAGGGAGACCGGAAGTGGTCTTTGCCATGGACCGCATCGTCGACATGATTGCCCGTGAACTCGGGATGGACCCGGTGGAGGTCATGCTGAAAAATATCATCCCTGCCGAAGAGATGCCGTACAGCCAGGGTATGTATTACAAAGACGGCGGCGAGCTGATCTACGACAGCGGCAATTATCCGGAAGCCTTCGAGATGGCCTTGGAGATGTCCCGTTACCAGGAGATCCGGGCGAATCAGGAGCAGTGGAGAAAAGAAGGCAAGTACATCGGGATCGGCTTTTCTTCCAATGTAGAGGGAACGGGTGTCGGACCGTTTGAGGGGGCAAAAGTCAGTATTGACCCGTCCGGTCAGGTGATCCTGCACGTAGGGTCCTCTTCGCAAGGCCAAAGCCATGAGACGGTATTCGGCCAAGTAGCCGGAGATGTCTTCGGAGTAAGCCTGGATCGCGTCATCGTGAAAAACGGAGATACGGTCGCGCTGGGTTACGGGGCGGGGACGTATGCCAGCCGTAGTGCAGTAAATGCGGGCTCGGCAGCTCATCTGGCATCCGTAAAATTGCGCGAGAAAATGCTGGTTGTAGCTGGCAATGTACTGGAGATCGCACCAGAGGAATTGACGATGAAAGACGGTGTGATTTATGCGGTCAACCAGCCCGAGAGAAAGATCACCTTCCCCGAACTGGCAGCTGCCGCCGTGCCAGGCATGCGCTGCAAGGTGCCGGAAGGGATGGACCCGGGTCTGGAAGCGACACATTACTTTGTTCCACCGACCGTGACGTACTCCTCTTCGGTTCATGCTGCAGTGGTAGAAGTGGACATCGAGACGGGATTTGTGAAGATCAGGGATTACTACATCGTCCATGACAGCGGACGTGTCATCAATCCGATGGTCGTGGAGGGGCAAGTCCAGGGCGGATTCGCACAGGGGATCGGAACAGCCCTGTACGAGGAGGTCATCCACAATGAGAACGGGCAGTTGCTGACGGGAACCTATATGGATTATCTGCTGCCGACCTCGATGGAGGTGCCCGTAGCGGTGCAGGGCGAACAGGAATATTACTCTACCCGCAACCCGCTCGGGGTAAAAGGTGTGGGCGAGAGTGGAGCCATTTCTACTCCTGCCGCTATTGCCAACGCCGTCGTGGATGCGCTGGCTCCCTTTCACGTGAAGATTGATCGTCTGCCTGTCAGCCCGAATCGGGTGTTTGATTTGTTGCAGCAAAGCCATAAATAGATGTGACAAAGGATCAAGCGGAAAGAGACCCCCTCTCTTTTCGCTGTTTTTGTTTAAAAAGTAATAATAAATTGACGATTCGGTCACGTTGTGTTACTTTATTCGCATGGTAGTACCACGATACCGAAAAAATAGGGTACAGACACAAGAATCTGTGCCTTTTTCCAAACGATTATGGTAGTACCACAATACCAAATATAAATAGAAACTATTATTTTTTTTGACACAATGGTACTACCAGCGATCCATAGAAGACTGTGTACGAAAGGCGGGAGTGAGAGCTTGAATACCCACATGATTGATTCGGAGTTGTTTAAGGATCATTACGGAACAGCAACGTTGAGACGAATCTTTTCGGATGAGGCATTGCTGGAAAAATGGATACAAGTTGAGGTAGCTCTGGCACAGGCAGAGGCTGAGCTTGGTTTGATCCCGGTCGAGGTATACGAGGAAATCAAGCGCAAAGGGAAGGCCCAATCCTTTGACATGGCCCAGATTCGGGAGCAGATGATCAAGACCTCGCACCCGTTGGTCCCGTTTATCCGCCAGTACGAAAAGCTGTGTGAGCAGGGAGCAGGAGAGTACATCCATTACGGTGCGACAACGCAAGATATTTTGGATACGGCACTTATTTTGCAGCTAAAGGACGGCTATCGCTATATCTGTGCAGGGGTGTCCAACATTGTACAAGCCTTGAAGGACCTGACTGTTAAATACCGGGCAACCCCGATGGCGGGACGCACACATGGACAGCATGCACTCCCGATCACGCTGGGCTTTAAACTGGCTACCTGGCTCTCGGAGATGCACAGGCACCAGCAACGTCTGCAGGAATTGCAAGACCGCGTATTCATTGGTCAGCTGGCGGGGGCTGCTGGGACGCTCGCTTCCATTCATGAAAGCGGTTTGATGGTTCAAAAACGCATGATGGAGCTGCTCGACCTTCAGGTGCCCGATATCAATTGGCACACAAGCAGAGATCACTTTGCCGAACTGGCATCGGTCTATGCCATGATTGCCGGGACTCTCGGCAAAATCGCCAATGAGATCATCAACCTGCAGCGCACAGAGATTGCCGAGATCGAAGAAGGCTTCGAATTAGGGAAAGTCGGAAGCAGCACCATGCCGCATAAGCGCAATCCCATGGTGTGCGAATACCTGGTCGGCTTGTCCCGCCTGATTCGCAACAACGTTCCGCTGGCCTTTGAAGCCATGGTGCAGGAGCATGAGCGCGACATGGGGCTGTGGCTGGTAGAGTGGGAGTTTCTGCCGGAGATCTCCGTTAATCTCGGGGCTATGCTTGATCAGTCCGAAACGATTTTGAAGAACCTGATCGTCAATGAACGGAAAATGAGGGAAAACCTCGATCTGACTAAAGGGCTGATCTTGTCGGAACGACTGATGTTCTTCCTTTCGCCGCATTTGGGTAAGCAAACGGCTCACGAACTCGTGTACCGAGCATCTATGAAAGCGTTTGAAAATCAGTCTACCCTGCTCGATGAAATATGCCGCGAGCCGTTCATCATGGAGAAGGTAAGCCGGGAGCAGCTGGAGGCTTGCATGGATCCAACCACCTACATCGGGTTGAGCCTGGAATTCGTCGATCGGGTTCTAAGCCGAGTGCAGGAGGGATGAGACATGCCCTATATTACCGTGAAGATGATGGAGGGACGCAGTTTGGAGACGAAAGCGCATCTGGTGCGTGAAATGACGGATGCCGCTGCCAGATCGCTGGGGATTGACGCCACGCATATTCGCATTGAGTTGGTCGAGCTGAAAGAAGGGACATTTTCGGTAGCTGGAGTGCTGGCAAAAGCCGTTTCACAACAAGCCAGCGACAGGGAGGGATAAAAAGATGCAAGACTTGCTGAAATTCTATGAGTTGGACGAGCAGGGGTGGTCCTGGAGCGAAGAGGATTGCCGCAAAGTATGGAGCACGTTGAATCTGATTCGGGCGTTTGAAGAAAAAAGTGTGGAAGTGTACAAGCAAGGTTTGATGGGCGGGTCTCTTCATCCTTACATCGGCCAGGAGGCAGTTGCGGTCGGGGTTTGCATGCATTTGCAGAAAACCGATTACATGACGATGACCTATCGCGGGCGCGGACATGCTCTTGCGAAAGGGGCAGATCCGTACAAGCTGTTTGCGGAAATGATGGGCCGCCAGGATGGGTACTGCAAAGGAAAAGGCGGCCCCATGCACATCGCCTCCAAGGAGGACGGCATTCTCGGGGCAAACGGAATCGTCGGTGCAGGCATTCCGATTGCTGTCGGAGGGGCGCTGACGGCAAAACGGAGGAAGAATGGGCAGGTAGCGGTCACTTTTTTTGGAGACGGGGCAACCAATCAGGGAGCTTTTCATGAGGCCCTGAATCTGGCGGCGATACTGGCTTTGCCTGTGTTGTTCGTGTGCGAAAACAACCTGTACTCCGAAATGACTCCCATCAAGGATTCCGTATTGAATGAGCATTTGGCCGAGCGTGGAGTAGCATATCGAATCCCGTCGATTGTCGTGGACGGCAACGATGTTCGCGCGGTGTCGGAGGCGGCCAAATGGGCAGTGGACCGCGGGCGCGCTGGACAAGGGCCGACACTGATCGAGGCCAAAACCTATCGCCAGCTGGGGCATATGTACGGGGACGCCGAGACGTATCGCACCAAAGATGAGGTAGAGGCGTGGAAGCAGAAGGACCCATTGCTCTTGTTCCGCAAAACGTGCATCGAACGCGAACTGCTGGATGAAGCCGCGCTGGACGAGCTGAAGCAAAACGTCTACAGCCAGATTGAGGAGGCGTACGAGCGGGCCAAGCAATCTGCAGAACCGAGGATGGAGGAGATTTTTTCCGATGTCTACTAATCGAACCATTACGTATGCGGCGGCGCTAAATGAAGCTTTGCGGGAGGAAATGAAGCGGGACGAGGATGTGATCATCCTTGGTGAAGATATCGGTGACTACGGCGGGGTCTTCAATGTAACGAAGGGCCTGATCGAGGAATTCGGGCGTGAGCGGATTATTGACACGCCGATCTCGGAAGCAGGATTCACAGGAGCGGGTGTCGGAGCAGCCATGACTGGATTGAAGCCAGTGGTGGAGATCATGTGGGTAGATTTTACTTTCGTTGCAATGGATCAAATTTTAAATCAAGCGGCCAAAATGTCCTACATGTCAGGCGGACAGACCGCTGTCCCTATGGTGATTCGGACACAGGGAGGCGGCGGACGCGGGAACGCTGCCCAGCATTCCCAGAGTCTCGAAGCGATCTTCGCCCAGGTGCCGGGAATCAAGGTAGTCGCCCCGTCCACCCCTTATGATGCAAAAGGCTTGCTCAAGCAATCGATTCGCGAAGGCTGTCCGGTCATGTTTTTGGAAAACAAGATGCTGTACAACCAAAGAGGGGAAGTCCCTGAGGAGGAGTACGTCATTCCGTTGGGCGTTGCGGACATCAAGCGGACAGGCAGCGATGTCACGGTCGTTTCCCTGTCGCGGATGGTGCAGTTCTCCCTCGATGCGGCAGAGCAGTTGGCACAAGAAGGAGGCATCAGCGCCGAGGTAATTGACCTGAGAACGATCGTCCCGCTGGATGTGGAAACGGTGAAGCAATCCGTAGCCAAGACCAATCGTCTGGTCATTGTACAGGAAGCGCACCGCTCCTATGGATGGGGAGCGGAGCTGGCTGCACGCATACAGGAGGAAGCCTTCGATGACCTGGATAGTCCGGTCCTGAGGGTAGCAGCAGAAGACGTGCCGATTCCGTACAATCTGAAGCTGGAAAAAGAGACGTTGCCGCAAGTCGCGGACATTGTTCGGGAAGTCAAGAAAGCGCTCTATCGACAGTAAAGGCGAGGAAAGAGGGAGAGGTGGAACATCCATGGTGAAAGGAATCTGGCATACCAGCTTTACAGTCCAAGACCTGGAGCGGACGATCCGCTTCTATCGGGATCAACTCGGACTGGAGCTGATCCATACACAGACACAGGATAACGAGTATACCAGAAAGCTGGTCGGTTATCCTGACGCTTCCCTCAAGGTCGCGATGTTTGCAATCCCCGGAGAGAATCATGTGCCGTCAGGACATGTGCTCGAAATGATCGAATACGTCTCTCCCAAGGGCGAGGAGGTGCCGCCGGGGACGGCTCATGTCCGCAGTGCCCATGTTGCCTTTGTGGTCGAGAACATTCACGAAATGGTCGAGCGTTTGAAGGAGAATAACGTACCTTTCAAATCAGAGGTAGTCTCCATCGTGGAAGGGAGAAACAAGGGAGGATACAGCGTGTATTTCTATGACCCTGACCAAATCACACTGGAATTGGTTCAGCCTCCCGAGCATGTTAACAAGTCATGAAGAAGGTGACAGCATGAGTTATGATCTGGCCATTATCGGCGGAGGAACAGGCGGCTACACAGCAGCGATCCGGGCAGCAAAAAATGGACTGAACGTCCTGTTGATTGAAAAGGAGCAGCTTGGCGGAACATGCTTGCACAAAGGCTGTATCCCTACCAAAGCGATGTTGGAATCTTCCGGATTCTTTCACCGAATGGCGCAAGCAGACGAGTACGGAATCGAATGGACAGAGAAACCTATCTTTTCTTTGGAAAAAATGATGGAACGAAAAGACAAGATCGTCAACCAGCTCCACCAGGGCATTCAATATCTCATGAGAAAAAACAAGATTGCCTTGGAAAAAGGGACGGGCAGGATCAGTGGTCGGTCTGGGGAGTCTTTCACGGTGGATATTCAGAAGGCGGATGACATCCTGCGCGTGGAAGCGAAGTCAGTCATTCTGGCGACGGGTTCTGTACCGGTCATCCCATCTAGTATCGCGTGCCAGGATGGGCTCATCGTCACGAGTGATCACATGATGTCGATGAAGAACCTACCCAAAAAGGCTGCCATTCTCGGCGGTGGAGTCATTGGGGCTGAATTTGCTACCGTTTTGCACGAGTTGGGCGTTGAGGTCAGCATCATCGAGCAGCAAGATCGCCTGCTTCCGCTGGAGGACGAGGAGATCAGCAAGGAACTGACCCGATTGTTGAAACGCAAGGGAATCAACCTGCATCTCCAATCCCGGCTGGATCTGGCGGGAGTAAAGACCTCTGGTGCTGGTGTGGCATTGCCCATTCTAAATCTGGATTCAAACGAGATCGTGACAGAGGAAGCAGATTTGCTTTTGCTGGCAGTGGGGAGAAGGAACAATGTCTCAGGATTGGGACTGGAAGAGCTGGGCGTAGACGTATCCAAGGGCTTTGTCCCCGTAGACTCGTATCAGGAGACGGCGATCAAAGGAGTCTACGCCATCGGGGATATTTCGGGTTCCTTTCAATTGGCGCACGTGGCATCTCATCAGGCGATCATTGCCGTGGACCGAATCCGTGGAGCAGAGGGAGAGCCGTACATTCCGGAATATGTCCCGCGCTGCGTGTATACCAATCCGCAGGTAGCCAGCATTGGCTTAACCGAGAAGGAAGCGGTCGAGAGAGGGTTGGACATCCGGATCGGCAGGTTCCCCTTCAAGGGAATCGGCAAAGCGCTGATTCACGGGGAAACGGACGGCTTCGTCAAACTGGTCAGCGACGCATCCACCGATCGGCTCTTGGGCGTGCATATGATTGGGCCGGATGTATCCGAGTTGATCGGCGAGCAGGCATTGGGCATGCTGCTGGAGGCGACGGCATGGGAAGTCAGCAGCGCCATTCATCCACACCCCACACTGATAGAGATTCTTGGCGAGGCTGCACTGGCTACAGAAGGTCAAGAAATTAACGGGTAAGTTTGAGGCAAAAGGAAGGTGAGCAGCCATGACAGTAAATATCTTGCTTCCCAAAATGGGGTTGACCATGGAAGATGGCGAGATTACCTCGTGGATCAAGAAAGTAGGAGACCCTATCGAAAAAGGCGAGGTTCTCTTAATCGTACAAACCGACAAGGCCGAATTGGAGGTCGAGGCTCCGGCAGACGGATTTTTGCAAAAGATCGTGGTAGCTGAAGGGGAAGTGGCTGCGGTAGGCTCGCTGCTGGGATACATCACAGACGTGTATACCGAAGGAGAGGAAGCTGCCGTTGCCGCGGAAGCACCCCAGACAGAAGCATGTACCAAAGCTGACCAGGAAGAAAGCAGGCAGGAAGAAAAGCTGGAGCCGCTGCCACCTCAGGGCAATCGGCTGCGAATCTCCCCGGCAGCAAGGAAGCTGGCAGTCAAAAATGGTGTAGATGTGGAGCAGGTCAAGGGAAGCGGTCCACGCGGCCGGATTGTCATCAGTGACGTAGTCGCGGCGGCAAAAGCACCAACATCGGCGGCCAAGCCATTCAGCAGCAAGAGCGGGAAAAAGATCCCCCTCACTCGGATGCGAAAACAGATCGCGAACAGAATGGTGCAAAGCTTCATGCATGTACCGCAATTTCAGCTCAAGCAGGAAGTGAATGTGTCCGCCATCCAGCAGCTTCGGCAAACGCTTCTCTCCATTCCAAGCTTTGTCAGCTCGGCGCAAGTACGTCCATCCATCAATGACTTTTTGATTCAGGCGACCGCTCTGGCCTTGAAAAAATGCCCTCGAGTAAACGCATCCTTTATCGAAGAGGCGGGGACGTCGCACATCATGGAATGGGATCAGGTCAATATCGGAATTGCGGTGGCGATTGACGGCGGTTTGGTAGTACCTGTGATCCACAATGCTGATCAGCTGTCATTGATCCAGATTTGTAAGAAGCGCATGGAGCTGACGGAAAAAGCGCGCAACGGTTCTCTCAGCCTAGACGAACAAAGCGGTGGGACTTTTACGATCTCCAATTTGGCATCCATGGGCATCGATGAGTTTGTGGCGATCGTCAACCCGCCTGAAACGGGAATTTTCGCGGTCGGCAGGGTAATCGACAAACCGGTTTGGACTGGCTCCGAGGTCCATGTAAGCCCCATGATGAGCATTACGGCATCCTTCGATCATCGCACGATTGACGGCATGGAAGGAGCCAAATTCTTGCAGGAGTTTACCGCGTTGCTGCAAGCGGATCAATGGAAGTTATTCTGATTACGTTCAATGCAAAATCGATGTTTTGGCAAAAAGTTCGGTTACAATAGAAAGAGCTTGGCTTACAAAATGTGAGCAAATTCGACATCGTCGATCAGGCCCTTGCCGAATGGAAAAGGAGACATTTTTCATGAGACTTGAAGGCAAAGTAGCGATTGTCACCGGGGCAGGCGGAGGGATCGGTCAAGAAATTACGAATCAACTGGCGCAAAATGGTGCAACGGTGTTCGCATGGGATATGAGCGAGAAGATTCACAGCCTGGCGGATGAAATGAATCAAAAACTGGATGCCAAGCGGGTCATTCCGGTTCAGATCGATATTTCCGACATCGCCAAAATGCGGTCAAAGGTAGAAGAAATTGTGGAAGAAAGAGGAAGAGTCGACATTCTGGTCAACAACGCGGGCATCATGCAAACCATCCCGTTTTTGGAGATTAATGAGCAATCATGGGATCTTATGCTCAATACCAATCTGAAAAGTGTGTTTTTTCTGACTCAGGCAGTAGTGAAACCAATGATGGACCGCAAACAGGGGAGAATCATCAACATCTCTTCCATCGCGGGGAGATCAGGCCGCCCAGTCGCTGCCCACTATGCGGCAAGCAAATCGGCCGTCCTTAGCCTGACCAAATCTGCGGCTCTTGCGTTTGGCGAGCATGGAATACGGGTAAACGCTATTTGCCCGGGAGTCATCATGACACCGATGATGGAGCAAATCAACCGCGATCGAGCCAGAATTTTTGGAAAAGAGAACGAGGAAAATGCTGCAGTTAATGAGTTTCTTGCCAAAGTGCCGATCAAGGAGATTGGCTACCCAAGAGATGTTGCCCAGCAGGTCGTCTATCTGTGCTTGCCGGAGTCTCACTATATTCATGGACAAGCGATCAA
>DASQMM010000297.1:0-3170 GCA_035645495.1 Brevibacillus sp.
ACCACGTTCAAGCGAAAGTAGAGGTCTTGACGAAACTTCCCTTCCTTTACCATCGCTTCGAGATTGCGGTTGGTTGCTGCGATCAGGCGAAAATCCACCTCGCGATCTTGCGTGCTGCCAATTCTCTGCAGCTTTTTTTCCTGGATCACCTTGAGCAGCTTGGCTTGCAAGGGTAGGGGCAACTCTCCCAGCTCATCAAGCAGAAGAGTTCCGCCATTCGCCATCTCGATGATGCCTTTCTTTCCCGTCTTGGCTGCCCCGGTGAACGAACCTGCCTCATATCCGAACAACTCGGATTCGAGCAATCCTTCGGGAATCGAGCCGCAGTTGATCTCGACGAAATCTCCTCCCGATCGGCGGCTGTTGCGGTGAATTTCCTTGGCGATTACGTTCTTTCCTACACCGGACTCTCCTAAAATCAGTACCGTAGAATCGACGACTGCCACTTTTTTGATCAGCCTGTTTATCGCCAGCATCGACTCACTGACAGCGACCACACCGTCCTGATTCTTCTCCCGCAGCTCTTCTATCTCACTTTCAAATTGCTTCAACTGCTGATTCATACTCTCATAGCGCTGCTTTAATTCCAGAATTTCCGTCAAGTCATGCGAATAGTTGACGACTGCCGTCAGCTTGCCTTCGTTGGAGAAAACAGGATATGCGCTGACCATCAACTGCTGGCCTTTTTTTGTCTCCTGCAATATCGTTTGTGGAATGTTCTTTTGCATCACCATATGGGTGACAGAGGGATAAAACACCTTTTCCTGTTCCAGCTCAATGACGTTGCGGCCGAGAAGCTCGTCCTTGCTTCTGCCGTACATGTCCTCGCAGGAATCGCCGATCATGCGGATAAAGCCTTCCCCGTCCGTTATGATCAGATGATCCCGCGAAGTTTCCACAATCCCTTCCAAGACCTGACGAAGCCATTCTTCTTGTGCTGTATGCTGGTGTTTTTCCATGATGACACCACCGTTTCCGTGATCGATGCTGTAAAAGCCATCTCCCTGATTTGAGAGATGGCTTTGTCTTATGCTATAAAATTAGTCTTCCAAGGTGGACAAGTCGCCAGTCGGCAATCCCAGCTCCCACGCCTTCAAGACGCGGCGCATAATTTTACCGGAACGAGTTTTCGGAAGCTTCTCGCGGAATTCGATCTCGCGAGGAGCGGCATGGGCAGCTAGCCCTTCCCTTACGAACTTGCGGATCTCATCCATCAGTTCGTCGCTCGGCTCATAGCCTGCGCGCAGAGAAATGAACGCTTTGACGATTTCCCCGCGAACGGGATCAGGCTTGCCGATAACCCCTGCTTCTGCTACTGCCGGATGCTCGACCAGCTTGCTTTCTACTTCAAATGGCCCTACCCGTTCACCGGAGGTATTGATGACATCATCGATCCGGCCCTGGAACCAGAAATAGCCTTCCTCGTCCATGTACGCCGAGTCTCCCGAGACATACCAGCCAGGAAATCTGAAATACTCCTGATACTTGGCCGGATTGTTCCAGATCTGCCGCATCATCGCCGGCCAACCGGTACGAATGGCCAAATTCCCCATACGATTAGGAGGCAATTCGTTTCCTTGGTCATCGATGATGGTAGCGTGGATGCCAGGGAATGGTTTACCCATCGAGCCCGGCTTGATCTCCATGCAGCGATAGTTGGAAATGAGTTGTCCACCCGTCTCGGTCATCCACCAGTTGTCGTGAATGCGCTGGTTTAGCGTGCGCAGTCCCCAGTAGACAACTTCGGGGTTCAGTGGCTCTCCCACACTCAGGACGTGGCGCAGGCTGGAGAGATCATATTGCTTGACCACTTCATCGCCTGCTCCCATCAGCATGCGGAAGGAGGTCGGAGCGCTGTACCAAACCGTCACTTTATATTTTTCAATCGTACTGTACCAGTTTTCAGGGGAGAAACGCCCTCCTCGGACGACCATCGTCACGCCATTCAGCCAAGGAGAGAAGATTCCGTACGAGGTCCCCGTCACCCATCCAGGGTCAGCCGTGCACCAGAAAATATCGTCGTCCTGAAAATCAAGAATCCACTTCCCTGTTTGCAGGTGCTGAATCATGGCGTTGTGAACATGCAGAACCCCTTTTGGTTTTCCTGTAGAACCGGAGGTATAGTGGAGGATCAATCCGTCTTCGCGGTCTACCCACTGGATCTCCAGATCTGCAGACGCTTCTGCCATCTCCTTTTCGAAGCTGATCAAGCCTTCAGCCAATTCTTCCTCGGATCCGAAAACAATTACGTGCTTGAGAGCAGGCAGTTCATTTACAGGAATACGCGGCAGCAGTGCTGCTGTCGTCACAATAGCAACAGCTTCGCTATCCTCCAGACGGTCGCGGACAGCGGCTTCCATGAAGGCTTCAAACAAAGGGCCGACAATCGCCCCTACCTTGAGTGTACCTAAAACGCTTACATAAAGCTCCGGCGTACGCGGCATGAATACGAAAACGCGGTCGCCTTTTACGATACCCAGCTTGCGCAACACATTGCCGAACTTGTTGGACAACTCACTTAATTGCGCGTACGTGTAGCTTTCTTCTCTCGTATCATTGATGAACTGCAAGGCGATTTTATCTTTACGTGGTGTCAAAAGATGACGATCGATCGCTTCATAGGCCATGTTGACCTTCCCGGTTTCATACCAGGAAAACTCCTTTTCGACTTCTGCCCAGTCAAAATTCGCGTATGCCTCGTCATAATTCTGCAGATTGGACTGGGTTTGCATTACTGGAATTTTTTCTACCTTCATGAGCCCACTCTCCTTCACTCCACTTGGAAACATTTTACCTCAACTTTCATAATATTTCTTTCCTTCTGGCAAAATTCCTCCTTCCAAAATCCACCTCATTCAAAGAAGTAAAAAATCTAGTATAATGAACCTTATTGAAATGAATAGGAGGTGGCAGACTGTCATGACCTGGATCGTCCTGTTTGTAGCTGTCGCCGTTGTTTATTTACGAGCGAATCGAAATACCTACGATGTACACACTCGCCATGTCACGGTACCTCTTTCGTCCTCTGACTGTTTGCCGAATCCTGACGATTATGAACCATTGTCCATTTTGCATTTATCCGACTTGCATATGGAAAATCTGTCGATTGACGCGGAACAAATTGTCGATGATTTTTCCGAAAAGAAATTGGACTTGATTGCGATCACCGG
>DASQMM010000298.1:0-1938 GCA_035645495.1 Brevibacillus sp.
AGGAATAAATGGTTGGTCTGAGAGAACGTTCTGTACAACAGACGTTCTCTTTTTTTGATTCTCCCCTCCGTTCTTGATGGGATGAGGGAGGTCTTCGTCGATAAGAGGAAGAATAGTTGAACGATAAGCACCAGCAGCGAGGAAGTTATTAACCAACATCGGTTAGCCCAGCTCCGTTTAGACGAGGATTGGGTTTTCAGTCCATAATGAACGCACAAATTCATGGAAGGTGATGGCGATGGCAAGAGCTTTGTTCATCAACGCAGGTTCCGAAGGACACATCAATCCTACCCTAGGTGTGGTTCAAGAACTTATCCGTCGCGGGGATGAGGTGGTTTACTTTGCAGCGGATCAATATCGTGATCGTGTCGAGTCCACAGGAGCAAAGGTGATTACGTTTGATGTCAGCAAATTTATCGAGGCGTTCCTTGCCGGAGGAAGAAGCTTTTGGGGGCGTGTAGGTGGACTTTTACGCACCGCCGACATCGTCATTCCCAGTGTCCTGGAGCAAACAAACGGAGAACATTTTGATTACATGATTCATGACTCGATGTTTGGCTGCGGGCGTTTGCTTGCACAACTACTCGACCTGCCGGCAATCAACTCGTGCAGCAGTTTTGCCATGCAACAAAACATCTTTGACAGTATGCGGGAATCCCTCTCACGTGATGTATCAGCAGACGTGAATGAACGAGCTCAGCAGGAGTTTCAACAGCTGGTTCATCATGTACAAGCGAAATATCATGTGCAGGTTGGCGGTCCGTTCGAGATTTTCTGCAATCCCGCGCCATTGACCATCGTCTATACGTCGAAACATTTCCAACCTGATGGAGAACACTTCGACGAGTCGTATCAATTTGTTGGACCGTCTATTGCACCGCGCTCACACGGATCATTTGATCTCTCTCGTGTGGACACGGATCAGCTCATTTACATATCTCTAGGCACCGTTTTCAATCACGCGGTGGATTTCTACAAGCTCTGTTTTGCGGCCTTTGCCGATACGCCGTATACCGTGATTCTTTCCATCGGCAACCAAACCCAGATTCAGGACTTGGGAGACATTCCTGCGAATTTTATCGTTCGCAACTACGTACCACAACTCGAAGTGCTGCAACACGCCAAATTGTTTATCACACATGGTGGCATGAACAGCACCAGTGAAGGGCTTTATTATGGTGTGCCGTTGATTGTCCTTCCCCAAGGCTCCGACCAACCTATTGTGGCGCGACGTGTGGCTGAACTCGGTGCAGGCATCCACCTCAATCAAGAAGGATTAACCGCAGATCATCTCAGAGAGGCGGCGGAACTCGTGTTGAAGGATGCGTCCATTCAAAAGGCATCGTTGGAGATCGGGGAATCGTTTCGAGCGGCAGGTGGGTATCATCGAGCCGTCGAGGAAATCTTCGCGTATAAACGATAAAAAAAGAAGCTGGAGAAAAACGAAATGTTTTTCCCAGCTTCCTTATTTTAACCTTTAGAGCAGGACAGCGACGGGCGCTCCCAGCAATTGCGCCACGACAGGCGGGTAGAATTCTGCGGAGCTGAATAGGCGCCAGCTTCCATCCTCTGTTTGGCCAAACAGCCCGAAAACGACCCAATCTGCTCCCAGCACCTGATTTGCATCCATGTCAAGAGTCAGCTTGATCTTCTCGCCATTTTGCCTTCTCGCCACCCAGCCATCCTGGTCGGTTCCGAGCAAGAGCAGACCTTCCTCACGAACCTCCGCAAGCCCCGGAGACGGAGTCGCATACAGATGCTGATACGCTTCTTTTTCCAGAAGCCCCCGCAAGCGGTAAGCCTCCGGCAACGACTCTTTCAGCTCTGTAAACAAAGGCTGTATTGTCGCTGAGAGCGAAGTTCCATTCTGCTTGTCCAGCCACTTGAAGAAGGCAGACAGGACCGACAAGAGATTGGTCGCCAACGTCTTTGTAACGG
>DASQMM010000299.1:0-3101 GCA_035645495.1 Brevibacillus sp.
CGAATTTATCGACATCGCGATCAAAAAGGAAAGAGCTACAGCAAATGGGGAGGATTTATTCGTGATGTCGATAAATTCGACCCTTTGTTTTTCAACATTTCCCCGCGGGAAGCGAAGTTGCTCGACCCACAGGAACGTCTGTTTTTGCAGACCGCATGGGAAACGATTGAGGATGGGGGGTACACCCGTCAACAACTGGATAAGCAAAAAGTGGGTGTATTTGTCGGAGTGATGTATGGACAGTACCAGCTGCTCGGGGCCGAGGAGCTGCTGAAAGGAAATGCGATTGCTCCCCATTCTTCCTACGCTTCGATTGCGAATCGGGTCTCATATTTCTTTAACTTTTCCGGACCAAGCATCGCTTTGGACACCATGTGTTCTTCGTCACTCACCGCTCTTCATCTCGCATGTGCAAGTATTCAGCGAGGGGAATGCAATCTGGCCATCGCCGGCGGTGTTAACGTGACGATTCATCCGGCAAAGTACCTTCAGTTGTGCGATGCGAATTTTGCAAGCAGTGACGGAAGATGTCGAAGTTTTGGCGAAGGCGGAGATGGGTATGTACCCGGCGAAGGCGTTGGTGCCGTTCTGTTAAAACCGCTCAGCAAAGCGCTCAGAGATGGCGACCATGTCTATGCTGTGATCAAAGGAACCGCGATCAACCATGGAGGAAAGACAAACGGTTACACTGTTCCCAATCCGAATGCACAGGCAGAAGTGATTGCCCGAGCGCTGCAGGATGCGAATGTAGATCCAGCCCAGGTCAGTTACGTGGAGGCGCACGGCACGGGCACTTCTCTAGGCGATCCGATCGAAATTGCCGGACTGATGAAAGCTTACGGCGCCCAAACGGATAAAAAGCAGTTTTGTTCCATTGGGTCCATCAAGTCCAACATCGGGCATTTGGAATCTGCTGCCGGAATTGCAGGAATCACCAAGATTATTCTGCAGATGAAACATAAGCAGTTGGTGCCATCCTTGCATGCTGGGCGGTTAAATCCTCATATTCCGTTCCACGATTCACCTTTTTATGTTCAACGGGAATTGACGGAGTGGAAACAAGGGCCAAGGATCGCGGCCATCAGCTCCTTTGGCGCTGGAGGAGCAAATGCCCATGTGATTGTGGAAGAATTCGATTCGGAGGCAATTGCTTCCGTCACCAATCAGCAAGAGCCGCAAATCATCGTGCTATCTGCCAAAAACGATGAACGACTGAAAGAATACGCTCGAAAATTACTGGTATTTTTGGAGAAGGAACAGGCAGCCGAAAACACCGTCCTGCCGAAGCAGGCAGTCTCCAAGGAAGAGATCCGGCACATGCTGATTGACCTGATCGCGCAGATGGTCAAGGTTGAAGAGCGAGAGGTGAATATCGACGAAGATTTTACCGCATTCGGACTCGATCCAGTTCACCTCGTTCAAATCAGCCAGCATTTCCAGCACCATTATCAAATGGATCTTTCCCTTGAGCTGTTTTCGCAATACGAGACTATCGCCAGCTTGGCCGAATATTTGGTGAAACAGTACGCAAGCGGCCTGGCGGCAAGAACAGCCAGTCAAAAGGAAGAAAAGCAGCGCCTTAGCGATATTGCTTTTACCCTGCAAATAGGCAGGGAGGCGATGGAAGAGCGTTTAGCTTTTGTTGTCAGCAGTGTCGCGGAATTGCGAGACCGTTTGAGCGAGTACTGCCAAAGGAAAGGCGAGCATGGAATAATGTATCGCGGCAATGCTACCGACGCTCAGGGAGTTGCCAAGCTGCTCTACGGTGACGAGATGATGTCGGAGTTTGTTCAGCGATGGATCAAACACGGACAATTAAGCAAACTCGCAGAGGGCTGGTGCCACGGGGTGGAAGTGGATTGGAGCGCGCTGTGGACGGAGCAGTCGGCAAAACGGATATCTTTGCCCACGTATCCATTTGCGCGTGAACGATGCTGGGTAACCACTACGAGCCAAGAAGCGCTTGCTGGCACAGCGGCTCTCCACCCTCTTCTGGACCGGATTGATCCAGGCCTCTGCCTAGAGTACAAAGGACTTGGTTTTCGAAAAACGTTTTCTGCAGCCGACTTCGTCTTGCAAGATCATCAAGTGCTAGGGACAGCGTTTTTACCGGGAGCGGCTCAGTTGGAAATGGTTCGCGCCGCGTTTTCCCTGAACGACCCGGGGGCAAGCTTCACGTTGCGAAATGTCGTCTGGCTGAAGCCGTTTGCTGTTGAACAGACGGCCAAAGAACTGGAAGTGATTTTGACGAAAGAAGGGGAAAGCATCCGCTTCACCGTCCAGCATAGACGGAACGGTCATCCAGAAATTCATGCAAGAGGGGAAATTGAGCGGCAAGAATCGGGTTATGGGGCACAGATTGTACGATTGTCGCTAGAAGAGATCAAAAAAAAATGCAGGATATCATTTTCCCGTCAGGATCTTTATCGGCTTTTCCGGGAAGGCGGTATCGGTTACGGTCCGACATTCCAGACGGTTGACCAGTTGTGGGCAAGTGAACGGGAAGCGATCTCTCTGCTTAACTTGCCTCCCGAGCAGGCAACCGGCTTCAGCCGGTATGTACTGCATCCGCCGCTTTTGGATGGAGCCCTTCAGACCATTGCTGGCATTGCTTTAACCAGAAATGGGAAAGAGAATACGTTAATGCTGCCGTATTCGGTTGGCTCGGTCCAATGGCTCCACCCACTGGGCACCCGGATGTACGCCTACGTACAGGCAGCAGGTCGAGATCTTTATCATCTCAGCATTTTCGATGAGAATGGGATGGTCTGTGTGACGCTGCGTGACCTGGCGGTTCGAAGGTTTGCTCGGCCTGTTAAGAAGGCAAACAGGCCCGCTGGGGACATGTGTGTGGAAATGAAAGATTTCTTTTACCAACCTGTCTGGAAAGAGGAGCTGCTGCCCTCAGAAATCCCGGATCACCCGGTAACTGCCTCTGAGAAAGTATTGATTATTTATCCAGAGCAGAGTCAGGGAATGGAACAAGCACTCGCCGCTGTTTTTGCCGATAGGCAAGTGGCCATGATTCGACTGGGCAATGAAACAAAGCGGCACAGTGAGGATGTTTGGGAAGTAAAACCGGGTGATCCTGATGCGTTTCA
>DASQMM010000300.1:0-26373 GCA_035645495.1 Brevibacillus sp.
GGTGGAGTATCAGGAGGTAGGCTGCTATTACCTTGGCTTTAATTTTAGCCGTCCTGGGGTTCAGCACGATTACGCCTTCCGCAAGGCCATGCGCCTGGTGATGGATCGTAGACAGTATATTGCTGACCTTCAAGCGAATCAGGAAAATCAGGTCAGGGAATATTCGCCGGCCGGCAGCTTCTTGCCGGAGAAGAGCAGGACCATGTCTTTCGCCTCGGCATCCTTGGATGAAGCTGCAGCATGGCTGCAAAAAAGCTCTTATCGCGGAGAAACGCTCACATTTTTCGTCAGTGAAGGGCACACGCATCTGCAGGAGGCGAAATGGGTGCAGGAGCGATGCCGGAAGATTGGGATTCTGATCCGAATCGAAGCGTTGCGAAAAGAAGAATACCTGTCCCCCTCCAATCGAATGGTCCTGGAGGCTGACATGGCGATGATGGGGGAATTGCTGCAGCGAGATATAGAAATGGGCTTGATCGAGGTCTATAAAAACAACTGTACGATGGTTCACCGATTTCTGGATGATGACAAGCGTTCTTTCGTGGAAAGAAGCTTGTCTCAGGTGCTTCGCCTGCCCGATCGGGAAAAAAGGATGCAGGCTCTGGCCAGGATCGAGGACAAGGTGAATGAGGAATTGTGGCTGCTGTTCCACGTGCATATCAAGCGCAAGGATCAGTTTCACCCCGCGTTGCAAGGCATTACGATCGACGCGTTTGGGTGGGGAGATTTTTCAAAAATGTGGGTGAAATAAAGCGGATTTCATAGTCTCAAAAAACAAATATTTACAAGGAAAGAAACAACTGATACTATTTTGATTGATTGATCAATCAAAAAATGAGAAAGCTGGTAATAAGATGGCGCGCAGTGTTGGAAGGCAGATAAGAAAAGAAGAAAAGCGGCAAAAAATCCTGAACGAAGCAACCGTTCTATTTGCTCAAAATGGCTACTCGGAGACAACGATCGCGATGGTTGCCAAGGCGGCGGACATTAGCTTCGGCAGTGTTTTTTCGTACTTTCCCAGCAAAGAGGAACTGTTTGCTGCTTGCGTTCTGGAGCCTTTGCAAGAGCTCCGGCCGATGTTTCTCGGAGTAAAGGATGAGACGGGACCGGTCGTCATGGTTCTGGCCAAAATGGTGGAAAGACATGTCTCTTATTTCTGTCATCAGGAGCCATTTTTGCGGCTTGTACAATATGTACTGGGGATGCCTGAGCGTTTTCCCAAACTATTTAAGGAACTCGATGGCTTCGTTCATGAAGTGGTTGCTTCGCTGCGTCCCCTTCTTTTTCGTGGTCAAGCAAATAAAGAGCTTGCTGTTATCGATGCGGAATTGGTCACTTTCTCTTACATGAGCTTTCTTATTGGAATTCGTCTGACGGTCAGGGATGACGTTACCCATCACATATGGAGGCTTTTATCTAAACAAGCCCTTCGCCTGTTCGGACCTCTGGACGAAGAGATCTATACCATGATTGGAAAGGAAGGTTGAGTGCCATACGCTACCGAGACTTTCCCCGTACGGTAAAGCTCCGCATCGGCATTAAGTTCATTACTGGTGTGACATCTGCGATGATTACCCCTTTTCTTGCTGTTTATTTTGCCGGGCGAGTAGGAGAGGGATTGACAGCCATTATGTTTATGACGGTTATTGTAGCGGGCGTGGCCGGAGGACTGATTGGCGGGGTTTGGGCTGATCGCGTCGGTCGCAAGCGTTTGATGGTAATCGCTGACGTGATGGTGTTAATGACCTACCTACTCATTGCCGTAGCAAATTCGCCTTGGATGGATTCTCCTTACCTCACCTTCTTTCTGTTTATTCCCAATATGTTTGGCATCGGGCTGTTCGGCCCCGCTTCACAGGCGATGATCGTGGATGTGAGTGAGCCCGCAAGCAGACCTCATATTTATGCGGCCTTGTACTGGTCGAATAATCTCGCAATGGCGGCAGGAGGCTTGGCAGGCGGGTTTTTATTTGCCGATTATAGCTTCATTCTGTTTTTGGCAGTAGCGTTCGCAACTCTCCTGTCCTTAGTGGTGACAATTCTATTCATCGATGAAACTCATCAACCGACATCTATACCTGCATCGAATTTTCAGAAGAGAAAATCTCCTCAGCGAACCGGCTTTTTTGCGGAATATGTCATCGCTGTGCAGGACCAGCGTTTCATGTTATATATTTTGGCGACAATTATCCTGCTTACTTTGGAACATCAATTGACGAATTATATAGGAGTTCGACTGTCGCAGGAGATGAAGGAGCAAGTATTGGTTCCGTGGATTCCGTTCTCACCCGAGGTGGACGGGATACGAATGCTGGGAATCCTGAAAACTGAAAATACTCTACTTGTTGTGTTGGGTGGTCTTTTTGCCACTGCTTGGCTACGACGGTTTCAGAAATCTTATTTATTATTCGGGGGCATTTCGTTATTTACAGCGGGGACGATGGCGATGGGAGTAACCAGTACGAGCTGGCTGCTGTTGTTATCGATGTTCGTGCTGACCATAGGTGAATTGATGTATGCGCCGATCAAGCAAACCATGCTTGCGGATCTTGCTCCGGCTCACGCCCGAAGCACGTATTTTGCCATGAGTCACCTCGCGGAATACGGCGCTATGATCATTGCAGCTGCTTGTATCTCTCTAGGGAGCTTTGTTGCCTCCGCGATGATGGCGTTTCTCTACCTGGTCGGCGGAGTAATTTGTATCTGGGCTATGAGGAAAATAAGCCCCGTTCCGTCAAAAAAATCCGCAAAAACAACGGCTTAATCCCCAATCGTTACCAGTCTGTAACCCTTTCCCGCGAACTTTTCTTTATCATAGTGGAGATTGCAGGGAAAAGGAGGCGTTTTTTTTGCGCAAAAGTTTGAAAAAAAGCATGTCTGTTCTTCTGGCGACATCGGTCCTTGCCAGTCCAATTGTTGTGTTGCCCCATGCCGCTTATGCTCTTGAAATCGAAGATGTATCGGCTGACGATACTGATACCGATGAAGAAACTGAATATACGATTGAATTTACCGTTGAGAAGGCTCTTTCTTCCGGGGACGAGATTATCGTAACTTTTCCATCCGGATATGAAGTAAAGAAGCTGAAAACAAAAGATGTCACACTAGAAGATGATGATGATGATGAAATCGACATCGATGAAGTAAGAGTCAGTGGCCGAAAAGTAACGATCGAACTTGGGGAGAAAATCAGTAAAAACACGACGCTGATCCTGACCATCGATGGCGTTACGAACCCTGATAGAAAAGGCGACTACAAGATCAATGTACAAACCACTAATGAAAAGTCTGTTTCCGAAACAATCTCCATCGGAAAATCTTCGAGCAAAAGCAGCAGCAGCAGCCGATTTGACGTTTCTCTGGGGAAAAACACAGCCGGAGATACGACGTCAGTCTCTTTGGGCAAATTTAATCTGAGTTCCAAACTGGTCAAAGGAAAGTATATCTATGTCACCATGCCGAGCAGGGACATGCTTCCGAAAGAAATCGACCGTTCAGATGTCAAGGTAAACGGAGAGCGGGCACAAAAAGTCACGCTATCCGGAAGCAGCACCATTCGCATTGAAGTACCGAGCGGGGCAGACGGGGACAAAACCCTGAAGTTGGACTTCTCGTCGTCTGCGGGGATTGTAAACCCTTCTTCTTCGGGCAAATCCTATACCTATGAGATCGAATACGACAACAAGACATACCGTTCCGAAACTTTCGAAATCAAGGAATCTTCCTCCAGCAGCAGTTCTTCGAATTTCGATGTATCGCTTTCCGACAAAAGTGCGGGAGCGCGAACAAGCTATACATTTGATCTCGATTTGTCCTCCAAGCTGTATGCCAATACGGATATCCAGGTAGAATTCCCGAGCATCGAGATGGTTCCACCTGTCATCTCCAGCTACAACGTTACGGTAAACGGGCAGCAGGTGTCGAATATCTCGGTAAGTGGGAATCGCGTATCCTTCCGCACACCGAGCGGATTCACCAGCAGCAACTCGCTGGAGATCAAATTCTCTCAAGACGCCTACCTGATCAACCCGCGTACAGCTGGGACATATGAAATGACTATAAAAGTCGACGGAAAAACCTATCGTTCCAAAAAATTTGACGTCGGTGGCTCCTCTGCTGTCACTCCTGTGCAAGTAGACAACAGCACAGCGACGATTGCATTGACAAGAGCTACAGCTTCGACACCTGCCGGATTGCAGGTGGGCATCAAAGGTCTCGGCGTTCCTTTGGCCAAAGGACGGGACTTCGTTGAAATCGTGATGCCTGCAGGATTCCGTGTACCTGCCTACGTTGCGCCAAACACCGTAACCGTAAACGGAATGGCTGCCAACTATGTCGGCGTGCGAGGACAAAATCTGATTATCTACCCATCACAAGACATTCCTGCACGTACCGCTGTACAAGTGAACGTGACAGAAGCGGCGAGCATCGTAAATCCGGCGACTACAGGCGTCTACAGCATTTCGGTCTTTACCTCTGAAGAACAAGGTCTGCTGTTCGCACGTCCGATCAATATCGTTGCTTTGAATGGAGTCAGCTTTAAGGCAAATGTCGCTTCTTATACCAAAGGCGGCAAAACCTTTGCCTTGACCGCCGCTCCTTATACCGTGAATGGACACACATTGATGCCAGCCTCTTTCTACAAGGATGGACTCGGTTTGTCTACCACATGGAACAATTCTACTGCTCGCATCGTAAGCGGAAATACCACGATGCAGTTCAAGGTAGGCTCCAATATTGCCACAGTGAACGGTCAGAATATTACCTTGCCTGTCGCTGTTCAATTGAAAAACAATATTCCGGTGATTCCGCTTCGTTTTGTCATGGACCGTACCGGTTACAACATCATCTACGTAAACGGCAACTACACCGTCTACAAATAAGCTTGACTCGCATCATGAGGAAAAGACCCGTTAGGATCAGCACTTCGCTTGAGTGTTCATCCGGCGGGTCTTTCGCTTTTCTTCGGCGCAAAAACTTCTCATAAACGGACATCCCCTCCCATACGATGGTACAAGAAGGGGATGTTTAGGGGGGAAGTTAGCATGAATGAGCACATAAAACGGCCTCGGCATGAAGTCGTGATGATCAATCGTCGCAGTTTGGCGATTTCAGGGGTAAAAAACGTTGAAAGCTTTGACAGCGAGGAATTTCTCCTGGAGACGGAAGGCGGCTTTTTAACCATACGTGGCCAAAATTTGCACATGAAAAATCTGAGTCTGGAAACCGGAGAAGTGGCGATCGAGGGTCTCGTACATGAAATGGCCTATCTGGAGCAAGGACAGGTCGGGGATCGGTCGAGAGGGTTCTTCGGCAAGTTGTTCAAGTGAGCATCGGAACTCAGCTTCAAACCGTAATGGCCATGTTGACGTGTGGGGCTTTGATGGGAATGGGATTCGATACGTATCATGTCTTCAAGGGAAAGAGCAGACTGCCAGGCTGGATCGTGTTTATCTGTGACCTTCTCTTTTGGCTTGGGAGTATGGCACTAGTCTTTTTGATTTTAGTCAAGGTGAACGACGGTTTTATCCGTTTCCCCATCTTTTTCGGAGTGATTATAGGCGCGTGGTTGTATTTCGTAGTAGGTAGTAAGAAGTATATTCATTTCTTGCATCGCGTGATAGAATTTTCACAGTGGTTATATCGAACCATTTTACTTGTGATTGATACGCTTTTGGTTCGCCCCATTCTGTTTTTTTACCGAGCAATCCTGATGTTGCTGGCATTTTTGTACTCGGTATTGCTTTGGATCATCGGATTTGTGTGGAAGTTGACGCGTTTTGTCACTTCGCCTTTTGCCAGATGGGGTCAACATTTGGGGAAAAAAATGTTCGGCAAAACAAAAGGGTTTTGGAAAAAATGGAAGAATTGGTTTCCATTGAAGAGAAAACGGGAGTAAGGATCAGAGGTGAGCAAAGTGAAGAAGGCAGTTTCCTCTCCAACCAATCGAAAAGGACAGAAACGCAGGATCCGGCTCTTTTTCTGTGTGATCCTTTTATGCTTTATCTGGACTGGCTATACCTTGTACATGCAAAGCGGGGTGTTGGCTCAGAAGAAGGCCGAGTTGGAGGTGCTCCAGCAGGAATCAGCTGTATTGAAGCAGCAAAATGAGGAGCTTACCTACGAAGCGAGTCGGCTGAATGACCAGGAATATCTGGCTGAGTTGGCGCGAAAACGCATTTACTTTACAAAACCAGGGGAGAGCATTTACGTAATTCCCGAATAAAATAGACGACGGATCTTCTAGGAGAGGGAGGACATCCACGCTCATGGGAGTCGAGATCGGGAGCAGACTCGAAGGGAAAGTGACGGGTATCACCAGGTTTGGCGCGTTTGTAGAACTGCCAGGAGGAGAGACTGGCCTGGTACATATCAGCGAAATTGCGGATACTTTCGTCAAGGACATCCACCAATTCCTCAAGGTAGGAGATGTGGTGACCGTAAAAGTCCTGAATCTGAGAGACGGAAAAATTGGATTGTCGATCAAGAAGGCGAAGGAGCAGGAAAGACCGTCTCGTCCAGCGCGTGAACGAGGAGAAGCATTTGAAGACAAGCTGAACAGATTTTTGAAAGAGAGTGAGGACCGCCAATCTTCCCGCAGGAAGCATGCAGATAAGCGCGGCCGCAACCGAAAATAAATCAAAATATTACGAGTATTCTCACTTTGTATATTATCCAATTTCTCTTCCAAATCAGGAAGGGCATTTGAAGAACGTGCCGAATAGGTAATATAAGCCCGTTTCGCGAAGCGCGAATCACCTGTCAGCCGACGTTGTCCGCCATAACGTCGGCTTTTTTCTTTTGAAACCCCTTTACTCCGGTATAGGGGTTTTTTCGTGTCCGGATGTCCAAACATGTCAATGATTTTGTCGCACGATTTCTGGAATACACCTTGGTATTTTGACAAATTTTACATAACCGCCTCCGTATAATGGAGACACAAAACGAACAAGGACGGGGTGGTGCAAACATGATCGCTAACAAAAACGTAACAGGAACGAGTCAGGCATGGGCTCGTCAAGTATCAGAACAAGTCCATACCACTGCGGATACATGGACGGAGAAAGTGGCACAGGCCGTACAAAAGTGGAACGTGCTCCCCTTGTTAATGGGATTTTTACTGGGACGCGCGTTGATTCTCGAAGAGTTGACGCCATTCGTCGTCCCTTATTTTATGGTGATGTTCTATTTGCGACGCGATTTGCTAGCAGCGACCGGGCTAGCCTTGATCGCGGGAGCATTTTCCCAGACCGTGCCGGTGGGGCTGCAAGCAGTGCTGAGTGTCGTTCTTGCCTTGCTGGCTTGCAAGCTAAGCGAGCGGTTTCGCCAGAAGGACTTTTCACGAACGCCGCTTTTCGTGATGGTCACGGTGTTTATCAGCCATTTGCTTTACAACGTCTTGACCGATCAGGTGAATACCTATGAGCTGGTAATGGTCGGGGTTGAATCCATACTTGGTTTTATCCTGACGCTGATCTTTATTCAATCATTGTCCATCATCCATCTGGCCAAGCCTTATGAGCCGCTGAAAAACGAAGAAATCGTCTCCCTGGTCATCCTGCTTGCTTCCCTTATGACGGGGACGGTCGATTGGGTAGTCGAAGGCATTTCGATGGAGCATGTCTTATCGCGCTACTTGCTGCTGCTGTTTGCATTCGTCGGAGGCGGAACGATAGGGGCTGCTGTTGGCGTGGTGACCGGACTCATCCTGAGTCTCGCCAATGTTGGAGCTTTGCAGCAAATCAACCTGTTGGCTTTCTCAGGCTTATTGGCGGGCTTGTTGAAGGAAGGTGGAAAAGTCGGGGTATCTGCCGGATTGCTGATCGGTACTGCAATTTTGGCAATCTACGGGGGCGCGCAAGATATCCTCTACCTCTCTCTGGTGGAAACCTCGCTAGCAATTGTCCTTTTTATCCTGACACCTGCAGCCTTGTGGAAAAAAGTGGCCCGGTTCATTCCTGGCACTGTGGAGAACCAGCAGTCTCACCAGGAATATATGCGCCGTGTACGCGATGTAACAGCAGGAAAAATCCAGCAGTTTTCCGATCTGTTTACGCAATTGTCGCAAAGCTTTGCACAGACAGCAGACGCAGAAGAAAGCGAGGAGCAGGCGGACGCCTTCCTCAGCAGGGTCACGGAATTTACGTGCCAAAAATGCTGGAAGAAAGAGCAATGCTGGGAAAAAGACATGCAGTCGACCTATGAAGGAATGCGCTGGCTGGCGGAAAAGGTACATGAAAACGGGACCTTGGCGGGCATTACCCCGCCGCGTGAATGGGAGCGAAAATGCGTCAAGACCGAGAAAGTGCTGACCGTCATGGAGCAGGAATACGACCGGGAGCAATCATTCGAGATATTGAAAAAACAAGTAAAGGAGAGCCGCAAGCTCGTAGCCGATCAGCTATCAGGCGTATCGCGCGTCATGCGTGATTTTGCCCAGGAAATTCAGCGCGAGGGCATGGAGCTGAGCTTTCAGGAAAAACAGGTCTCGAAGGCGTTGGAGGGACTGGGTCTCTCTGTGAGGCGCGTGGATATACACAGTCTGGAGGAAGGCAAGGTCGATATTGAGATCAGCCAACCCTCCTGCTATGGAAGAGATGAGTGCGCCAAAATCGTGGCGCCGATGCTGACGGAGATCCTGGGCGAAAATATCATCGTCCGGGAGCGGCATTGTGAAGCGCAAAAAGATGGCTCCTGCACGATGTGTCTGGCTTCCGCCAAAACATTCGAGATCGATATCGGCATCGCAGGGGCAGCCAAGGACGGCAAGCTATTGTCGGGTGACAGCTTCCGCACGATGGATCTGGGCAACGGCAAAATGGCGCTGGCGATCAGCGACGGCATGGGTAATGGTGAACGCGCTTTCCTGGAAAGCCAGTCTGCCCTAGATATGCTTCAGCAGCTCTTGAGGTCCGGTATTGATGAAAAGCTCTCGATCAAGACGGTCAATTCTGTCCTCGCCCTGCGCTCGACAGATGAAATGTTTGCAACGGTCGATCTGGCTTTGGTCGATTTGCAGACCGCCCATACGCGCTTTGTCAAAATCGGCTCTACCCCCAGCTTTGTAAAAAGGGGAGCTGATGTAATCACCATCTCAGCAAACAATCTGCCGGTAGGAATTCTGGAAGAGATCGAGGTGGATGTGGTCTCCCGCATGCTGAAACCGGGTGACCTGCTGATCATGATGTCTGACGGGATCTACGAGGCGCCGCGGCATATCGAAAACAGACAGGCGTGGATGAAGCGGATTATCGCCGAGCTGGAGACGGACAATCCGCAGGAAGTGGCTGATCTGCTGCTGGAAAAGGTGATTCGCCAGCATTCCGGGCAGATTGTGGATGACATGACGGTCCTCGTTGCGCGCATCGACCGTTTTGTGCCGCAATGGTCGGCGATACAGGTCCACGGCATGCAAAAGCTGGAGCGGCCCAGGATTGTGAGCTAGAAAGGTATGTTTTCCCACCTGCACGTCGATACTGTTGCTAAAACAGGCAGAATGGGGAGATTATTTGTGAAAGAAGCGACACTTCGACAGATTCTGGTGGTAACAGATGGCTGCTCCAATTCGGGGATGAGCCCGGTGGCGGCAGCAGCTTTGGCGAGAGAGCAAGGAATTACTGTGAACGTCATCGGCGTCATTGACAAAAGTGAACTGGGTGAAAAGGGAGAGACGGAGATTCGCGAGATTGCAGAAGCAGGAGGGGGATTGTGTGACATTGTCTTTCCGCAGCAATTGGCGCAAACGGTGCAGATGCTGACGAGAAAAGCGATGACCCGCACTATTCACCAAGTGGTAAATAAAGAATTGCAAGAAATTCTCGGGGATTCGGGAATGACGGAGCTGGCTCCAGCAAAACGTGTGCAGGTAGCCGGGATGGTGGACGAGCTGGGCGAAAAAAGTAATCTGAATGTCGTCATGCTGGTCGATACCTCAGGCAGCATGAAGCCCAAAATGTCTGCGGTACAGCAGGCGATTCACGATTTTAGCATCAGCTTGCGCTCGCGGAGCGGACAAAGCCGAATGGCGGTCTGTTCATTTCCTGGGAAAGGGAAGCATCTCGAAGTCCGTATACCGTGGACAGAAAAGGTAGAGCAAGCCCATCAATTATCAAGCGATTTGGCGATGAGCGGGATCACCCCGACTGGTCCTGCCATTGTTGAAGCAATTGCGCTGTTTGAACATGTGCAGCTCCCGCAATCCCTGTCGGACCGTTATCGCGATGCCCATTTCGAGGACGACGGCGAAGGAAACCTGCGTGATCATGTCTTCTAAGGCAACCACTCCTGAGCTGCCCCGTCACTTTCATGGGAAGTGGAACAGAAACGAGTACCACGTTTTGCGGGAGTTGGGTCGCGGTGCGAACGGGGCGGTCTATTTGACTTCCCGGGGCGGTGTGAAGCAGGCGGTCAAGGTTGGTTTTGAGGGCATGGACCTGTTGATGGAAGTACACGCGTTGAAAAGTGTGCAGCAAGGGCGGGATTCCCGAGTGGGACCGCTCTTGTGTGATGTGGACGACCTCGTGATCAACGGCAAAGCGTGCACCTTTTATGCGATGGAGTACCTGGAAGGCGAGCAATTGGATCAATACGTTCAGAAAAAGGGAACGGAATGGGTCCCGGTACTGATAGTCCAACTACTCGCCAGATTGGATATTTTGCACAAGCACGGCTGGGTGTTTGGAGATTTGAAGCCGGAAAATGTCATCGTCACCCATTCAGACAAGCAGGTTCGACTGATCGACTTCGGTGGTGTAACCAAGCTGGGCAATGCCGTTCGCCAGTTTACGGAGGAGTACGATCGGGCCTATTGGCATCAGGGTGACAGGCGGGCCGAAATCCCCTATGATTTATTCTCGACAGCAGCCATGATGGTCAGGCTCAGTGTAGATTCACAGACTTGGCAAACAAGCCAGGGAGAACCGCGTCAGACCCAGTTGCTCTGTGATATAATACGAAAAAGTGAGGGCTTGTACCCCTATCGAGTGCCTTTACTCAAGGCATTTCACGGGAAGTATGCCACTGCCCGTGAGATGCGGGCAGAGATGCTAGCCATATTGCGAGAATCGACGGCGTCTGCTCCTGCTGCACCCGCGCAAAAACAGTCCCTTGCCGGGGCTGGCGGGATGTGGATCAGCAGTCTGTTTGTCGCTTCGATGCTGTTGTTGGCAGGCACACTTTACTACGCTTGGTTTTTATGAAGGGTGTGACGATGAGTGTCCGCGGATTTGGTCATGGATACATGTCTATTGGCAGGGACCATCATATTGAAAAGCGGGGGAGAGACGTATCGCACGGAAGAGACGATGACCTGGATCGCGGAAGCGGCAGGGATGGATGATGTGAACAGCTCGGCTACGCCGACCAGTGTCATTCTTTCGTTTCGATGCCAGGGTCAGGATCATACGCGCATGGTGCGCACCCCAAAACGAACAACCAACCTGAACAAAATCACCTTGGTCAATGATGTCTCCCGCCGTTTTGTCAGTGGAGGCATTACCTTGTCTGAAGCATATCGTAGGCTTCGGGAGATTGATCAAATGAAACCGATCTATCCGAAGTGGATGCAGCATATGGCTGCCGCTCTGACCAGCGGCGCCTTTTCCATGCTTGCAGGCGGTAGCTGGCTCGACCTGGGGCCTTCTGCCTTGGCCGGATTGACCGTAAATCTGAGCATGGAATATTTTGAAAAGTTTGTGCGGATGAAGTTTTTTACTGAGTTTTCTGCAGCTCTTTTTGGCGGCCTGATTTCTTTATTATTTGTGACGTTATTTCCTCAGTTGCACATGAGCATCTTGATTATCGGTGCCATGCTTCCGCTGTTCCCGGGTATCGCGATCACCAACTCTCTTCGCGACCTTATGGCGGGCGATTTGGTTGCCGGCGTTTCACGCGGTGTAGAAGCCATGTTGACTGCTGTATCTGTAGCGGTGGCTACAGCGATTACGCTATGGTTTAGGGGGTGAATGCAGATGTTGCTGAAAGGATTGGCATTAAGCCTGGTCTCTTCTACGGCCTGGTGCATTTTATTCAATGTCCCGGTGCGGACAATTCTGGCGGGCGGGATGGCAGGAATGATCGGATGGCTGGTCTTCTCTACTCTTCCGATGCTGGGTGCGGAAGTGCTGCTGTCTACCTTGGTCTCGGCCTCGGTGGTGTCGTTGCTCAGCCAGATTCTTTCTATCTTTTTGCGGGTTCCTTCTACGAATTTTAGCGTAGCCGGAATCATTCCGCTTGTACCGGGTTCCTTGGCTTATAAGTCGATGCTCGCTTTTGTGAACAATGATTATATGGGGGGGATCACACTCGCTACCCAGACGATGATGGTGGCCGGCGCAATCGCTTCGGGTCTGATCCTGGGCATCTCTGTCTTCACGATCTGGAGGGGAGCACGTCATGCTGGAAAGCGTACACAGCGAAATTGAGCGGGAGGCGTTGCTCGCCCCTCATGAAACGATTGTAATCGGCTTGTCCGGTGGGAATGACTCGACTGCCCTTTTGCATATCCTGGTAAGCCTCAATCAACACTATCAATACGGCTGGAGCCTGCATGCCGTCCACTTGAACCACGGTTTTCGCGGAGAAGAAGCGCGTCAGGATGCCGAGTTCGCGAAAAGTCTCTGCCAGCGCCTCGGCGTCACGTTTCACCTGTTCGAACGAGATGTCCCCGCCTATATGGAAGAGACCGGAATGGGCGGACAGGAGGCGAGTAGGGAGATACGCTACGGCTTGTATCGCGAGGTTGCAGTCGAGTACGGAGCGAGCAAAGTCGCTTTGGCGCACCATGCGGACGATCAGGTGGAGACGATCCTGTTTCGAATGGTTCGCGGCACGAGGCTGCACGGTTTGGCCGGGATGCCCAGACGACGCTTTTTGGATGAGGAAGCTGGCATCGAGTTGGTACGTCCTCTGCTGCATAAAACCAGGGAGGAACTGGAACGATATTGTCGGGAACACGACTTGCGGCCAAGGGAAGACAGCAGTAACCAATCACGCAAGTACAAGCGCAATCTGCTGCGTCGAGAGGTTATGCCTCTTTTGCAAGAAGTCAACAGCCGTTACAGGGAGCATATCCTGAATGTGGCAGAAGCCATTCGACAAGATGAATCCCTGCTGGACCGGTTGGCCCGAGAACAGCTAAAAACGTTGATTATCGGGCAGAAAAATGACTGGATCGGAATTGACAACGACAAGTTTCAAAGTTGTGACGTTGCTTTACAAAGGAGAATGATTACTCTAATATTAAGTTATCTCTCAAAGCAAACCGAATGGTCTTCGCAGCATGTGGAGACCGTTTTGCACATGTCGAGGGGGACGCGTCCTTCTTCGGAGCTGCATTTGCCGAATAAACTGGTGGCAAGCCGGGTTTATGGGCAAATCCATTTTCGGTGTAATGGACAGGACGAATACATACATACTTATTGTTATAAGCTCGCTGTTCCGGGGGTGACCTGGATCGCGGAAGGAAAGGCAGCAGTACATACGTCTTACCTGGATGGTCCTGTAGACTGGAAATTGCTTTCTGACAATGAAGCGGTTTTCGACGCGGATTGTCTGCCTGGAGAGCTTGTCGTGCGCAACCGCAAACCGGGCGATCGCCTCGTAACGTTTGGTTTGGAATCGGAGAAAAAACTGAAAGAGTTGTTGATCGACGCCAAGTTCCCTCGTGCTTGGCGAGACAGACTTCCACTTTTGACAGCGGGCGATCAGGTGATTTGGGTACCAGGTGTGCGCCGTTCCGCCGCAGCGCCGATACGGGGACAGACCAGGCGTATTTTACACGTGCGGGTAGAGTTTGGAGAAGAATGGCGGGAGGTTTTTACATGAATCAAGACATCGAGAAGATTTTGCTATCAGAAGAGCAGATTGCGCAGAAGGTGCAGGAATTGGGCGCCTCTCTCGCAGACGCGTACAGAGATAAGAATCCTTTGGTCATCTGTGTGCTGAAAGGAGCGGTTGTATTTATGGCCGATCTGATCCGCCACATGGATATTCCCTGCGAAATGGATTTTATGGCCGTATCCAGCTATGGTAGCGGCACCGAATCCAGCGGCATGGTGAAGATCTTGAAGGATCTCGATACCTCTGTGCAGAACCGGCATGTGCTGGTTGTAGAGGATATTATGGATAGCGGGCAGACTCTCAGTCGACTGGTGGAGCTTTTGCGTCATCGGGAAGCGGCTTCTGTCAAGGTTGTGACCCTCTTGAACAAGCCGGAGCGGCGCAAGGTGGACATCTCGCCGGATTACAGCGGATATGACATTCCCGACGAGTTCGTGGTGGGATATGGATTGGATTACGCCGAGAAGTACCGCAATCTGCCGTTCATTGGCGTGTTGAAGCCTGAGGTTTATAGCAAGTAGCTTTGTTGTGAAGACCCTGCTTAATATGGTAAAATGGCAAAAGTGTCTGTTCGTGAGAGGAGGTAAGGAATGAATCGCTTTTTTCGAAATACCGGGTTCTACCTACTGATTTTTCTTGTCACGGTCGGGATCGTAAATTTCATCCTCTCCGGTACTGATAAGGTTGGGAAACTTACATATCAGGATTTCCGAGTGCAATTGAAAGCAGATAACATCTCCGAGATGTCCCTTCGTCCTGAGAATGGCACATATCGGGTAGATGGGGTCTTAATCAATCCAGCCTCGGGACAGGAAAGCAACAAGTTTTTTACCAACGTTCCATTGACTCAATCCGATATTATCTCGTTGATCGAACAAAAGATCGATGAGAAAAAAGTGAAGCTTGTCGAGTTTAATCCGGCGGAGGGCAACAGCATCTGGCTCACCTTCCTGACCTCAATCATTCCGTTCGTGATTATCTTCATCCTGTTCTTTTTCTTGTTGAACAATGCCCAAGGCGGCGGCAGCCGAGTGATGAACTTCGGTAAAAGCCGTGCGAAGCTGTACAACGAAGAGAAGAAGCGCGTCACGTTTGACGATGTGGCGGGTGCGGACGAAGAGAAGGCAGAACTGGAAGAAGTGGTTGACTTCTTGAAGGACCCGCGCAAATTTAACGCTGTCGGTGCCCGTATTCCAAAAGGGGTGCTGCTCGTCGGTCCTCCTGGTACAGGGAAAACCTTGCTTGCACGTGCTGTCGCAGGTGAAGCAGGCGTTCCGTTCTTCAGTATTTCTGGTTCTGATTTCGTTGAGATGTTCGTCGGTGTGGGTGCGTCCCGCGTACGCGACTTGTTTGAAAATGCAAAGAAAAATGCCCCGTGCATTATCTTCATTGACGAGATCGATGCAGTGGGTCGTCAGCGTGGTGCTGGACTCGGAGGCGGTCACGACGAGCGCGAGCAAACGCTGAACCAATTGCTCGTCGAGATGGATGGTTTTGGTGGCAACGAAGGCATCATCATGGTGGCTGCGACCAACCGCCCGGATATTCTCGACCCGGCGCTGTTGCGTCCAGGACGCTTTGACCGTCAAATTACAGTGGATCGCCCGGACATCAAGGGACGTGAAGCGGTGCTCAAGGTTCATGCCCGCAACAAGCCTCTTGGTGACGATGTGAAGCTGGATGTCATCGCACGCGGTACTTCAGGCTTTACCGGTGCAGATCTGGAAAACCTGTTGAACGAAGCAGCATTGCTGACTGCTCGTAAAAACAAAAAACAGATCAACATGGTGGAAGTGGATGAGGCGATTGACCGTGTGATTGCCGGTCCCGCGAAAAAATCCCGCGTGGTCAGCGAAGACGAAAGACGTCTGGTCGCTTTCCACGAAGCTGGTCATACAATCATTGGCTATCACCTGAAAAATGCTGAGATGGTACATAAGGTCACTATTATTCCGCGAGGTCAAGCCGGTGGGTACACCGTGTTCTTGCCGAAGGAAGATCGTTTCTTTGCTACCAAAACAGACTTGCTGGATAAAATCACCGGCCTCTTGGGCGGACGTGTGGCGGAAGAATTGGTGCTCGGCGACATCAGTACCGGTGCGCACAATGACTTCCAACGCGCTACAGCGATCGCACGCAGCATGATTACCGAGTATGGGATGAGCCGTCTGGGGCCGATGCAGTTCGGTAAAAGCCAGGGACAGGTTTTCCTGGGTCGCGACTATGGTACCGACCGCAACTACTCGGACAAGATCGCATATGAGATCGATCAAGAGTTGCAGCGCATCATCAACGAGTGCTACGAGAAGTGTAAAGAATTGCTGATCAAGCACCGCGACCAGCTTGACTTGATCGCGAACACGCTGCTCCGTGTGGAAACATTGGATGCAGAGCAGATCAAGCAACTGATCGAAACAGGAAAAATGGAGAACGACCCAGCGGACAATCCTGAAGTGGTCGTCAACATCCAACCCAAAAAAGAAGAAGTGAAAGAAGCGACTGAAGCTGACCAAAAACCAGAGGCAGCGGAAGACGCGAATCACGATGAACCGAAACAATAAGGGGCACCTCTGGTGCTCCTTTTGTACTATGGTCAGAAGGGGGAAAATCGGATGGAACTGAAACCGCGCCTGGCTGCTTTTGATATGGACGGAACTTTGTTGAACAAAGAATCACAAATGACCCAGGTTACAAAAGAGGCATGTCTGAAATTGCAGCAACAGGGATGCAAGCTGGTATTGTCGACAGGACGTACTTTTGGCTCCGCCCAGATTCCGATTGACGCGTTTCCGTTTGATGGCTTTGTTTGCAGTAATGGGGCGACCGTATTGGAGAGCGATGGGACGATGGTGCAGCAAACCCTTTTACCCAATCATCTGGTTGCGGATGCCATCCGAGCGCTGCGCCAGGAGGTTCTTTATTACGAAGTCCATGACACGGCGAGCAACCGCTGGATGATTCAGGAGGACCGTGAGCGGCTGGAGGCGCTTCTGAACGAAGACACTTCGCTTGAGGGGATCTCTATCCGGAAGTTTGCGTTTTACAAATTGGCCAAGATCATCCCCCTGCAGGAAATGCTGGATATGCTCGATGATCCGAAGACCGAGATGGTAAAGCTTTTTATTTGGCACAACGATCCCGAGCTTCTGGAGTGGGTGAGGGAGCAGTTGGCTCCTTTGGGCAGTCAGGTGAATATCACCTCGTCCGGAAGGCATAATGTAGAGCTGTTGCCCCAAGGTGTCTCCAAATGGGAGGGACTGCAATATTTTTGCAGCAAATGGGGGATTGCACCTGAGGAGGTCATGGTCTTCGGCGATGCCGAGAATGATCGCGAGGCGTTGACTCATGCAGGCTATGCCGTCGCAATGGAAAATGCTTCACAGGCGATCAAGGCTCTTGCGAACTATATCGCACCGCATCATGATGAAGAGGGTGTCGCCCGGTTTATTCACGAGCGGATCATCGGAGGCAGATAAGCAAAAAGGGAGTAGAGCCCAGAACAGGCTTTACTCCCTTTATTTTTTGCTTTGTATTCTCCTGTCTAAGTCTGGACAGGAGGTTTGGAGGCTTCGATGGGTTGCATATCTTTGCGGCGATACACATTCAGAACAAGGCCGATGAGCAGCATCTGCATGATAAACGAAGTATTACCGTAGCTGATAAACGGCAAATTGACAGACATGATCGGCAGGAAGCCAGCGGTCATCAAGATACTCCAGAAATACGGGATGAAAAAGAGGGTCATCAATCCGGACATCAGCATGACGCCGTAGCGATCGCGCACCAATCTCACGGCCCGCAGAAGGCGAACCAGCAGGATGATGCCCAAAAGCAGGATCGCGGCACCCGCAACCAGGCCAAAACTGTGCACGATATAAGTGAACACAAGCTCTGACTGTGTCCCGGGAAGTCTGTTTAAGGATGCGCCGAAGCCATGGCCCCAAAGACCGGCTTCCTGCAATGTTTTCAAAGACTGCAACAGTATATAGCCTGAACCATTCGGATCGGCATGTGGGTCCAGGAAGGAGTAGAGCCGATCTAGCTTATACGGTTTGATCGTCAAGAAAACCGTGCCTGCGATGGTGAGGAAAAGCACACCGAACAGCTTCCATACTGTCCGACGTGGCGCAGGGGAGACTGCCACCAGGACCAGAAATCCAGCCAATAGCAAGATCGCTTCAAACGTATGGTGGGAGACAAACAGGATGGCAAACGGAACCAGTAAGGTCAGAGCCGCTCCAAACAGGGTCGTGAGTTTCTCCCAGTTCCATTTCGCAAACATCCCGGCCATGGACAGGATGAGCAACACGGAACATATGCCGTACACATTCAAGAGTAAACCTATATTGAGATACATGGGACTGCCGTTGACCGTCGTTCCGAAGAGATTGGTTAGCAGCATGCACAAGACAATTCCCAGATACAGGTAGAGGCTGTATGGCTGAAGTTTTCGATAATCGAAGAATAGCAAGGCAATGAAAAGAACGAGCCCCAAGACGATTCCGACCGCTTTATTGGTAAACAAGTGCCCTGCGTCCGTCTGAGATTGGCTCAATGAGTACATGACGAGCAGACCAAAACCGATCAGCATGGCTACGAGCGCGATCACGCTCCATTCCATACGCGGCTTGTGCGCCTGGTGGAGGTGCTTGCCGACCTGGATCGGGTCACCCATGTCAGCGATTGCCTTGTCGATCGCGCTCTCCATGGTCAAGCCATTCGCTTGATAGTCCTCGATTTTGTCCTCCAAATGTCCTCGCAGCTCCTGTGAAATAGAGGCGTGCATCTCTTTATTGTGAATCTGTCGGCATACTTGCTGTATGTATTCATCGAGACGTTGCTGTTGACTCATGCTGGTCCACCCCCGAGAACTTGATCGACCGCTGTGCGAAAGGAAATCCACTCCTGCTGCTTCTCTTTCAGAAGTCCCTGCCCCTTTTGCGTAATCTGATAGTACTTCCGTTTTCGCTCGCCTTCACCGGAGCTCCAGTAGGATTCGACCATTCCGTCTGACTCCAAGGTGTGCAGAATGGGATAAAGCGTTCCTTCTTTCAGTGTGAGCACACCACTTGAGCTTTTCTCCATTTCCTTGCTCATTTCATAGCCGTACATCGGTTTGCGATCCAGCAGCGTCAAAATCAGGATGACCGTGCTGCCCTTCATCAGTTCTTTATTGATCGTCATGGCTTCCTCCTTGCCTTGATAGTAGATGCATCGAATATCTAGGTATAATCATAAAGGGGGATTCTCTCTTTTGCAAGGACAAAAACGCAAAAAAGCCCGGCAAGTGGAGATGCCAGACTTGAAGGGAATGGATATAGCAGGATTTAGGCGGAAGGCATCGGTGTAGGCGTTGGCTTGCCGTACCCTTCCTTGTAGGCGTTATCGATGTATTGGCGAATCTCCAGCGTTGATTTGCCTGCTTCTTTCAGCTTGGAGGAAACCACAGCAATTTCCATGCAGACACCGCAACGTGTGCCATGATCATCCCAGACGATGGAGCCGTCCTCCAGTTCTTCTTTGATGAAGCAGTTTCCGTTGTGCTCATGTCCCGCACTTTCTCCGCAACCGCAGAAGCAAGGGATGGACTTGAGCAGTTCGCGGTTGGCGCCGGCAATTTTGTAAGAGGCGATGATGACCGGGTCCTGATTATCCAGGAAGCTTGGCAAAACGTCGACGGAAGCAGTCGTTTCCTGCAAATCTCCGTTTGCTGCGTGTTGGGTGTGGCTGTGCCCATGATCGTCTACTTCTGGGCTGGCGCTCTCTTGTGATCCACAGCCGGCCGTTAATGCGACTGTCAGAAGCGCAATCGGCAACCACATTTTTCGATTCAATTTCATCTTTGGACAGACCTCCTCTTACTTATAGTATCACAGTCAATAGAGGGGAAAAAAGGCGAGGTCTGGACATCTTTGTTACAAATCGTAATAAATCCTATTTACAATTTGGGCGGTAATCCTTATAATGAATCACGTGGAGTAAATCGGAATGATTTTGATTAATGGGGAGAGAGAAGAAATGAGAAAAAGCCTTTTGGCTATTATCGGTGTTGCAACGGCGGTTGGTTTGGCGGGTTGTGGCGCAAATACAACGGCTACAGGTACTTCAGCGGCACCACAGTCGCAAGCTGCACAAGTGACAAGTGAAAAACCGAAAGTATTCACCACCATTTATCCGTTGGAGTATGTTACCAAGCGGATTGGCGGCGAGCATGTAGAAGTTGTCAACATTGTTCCTCCAGGGGTAGAGCCGCATGATTTTGAACCTACTGCGAAAAATATGGTTGCTTTGACGTCTGCCGATCTCTTCGTGTACAACGGTGGCGGTTTGGAGCTATGGGTCGATAAGGCAATCGAGAACCTTGATAAAAATCATACGCAAGTCATCAACACAACAGAAGGGCTGGAATTGCTGAAAGCGGCGGAACACGATCACGACCACGATCACGACCATGCGCATGAAGGCGAGCATGCAGATGAACATGCAGATGAACATGCAGATGAACATGCTCATGAGCATGAAGGCGAGCACAAAGATCAACACGCGCATGAACATGACCACGGCGAGTATGATCCGCACGTTTGGCTCAATCCGAACCTGCTGAAAGCGCAGGCGGAAAAAGTGAAACAAGCACTCGTGTCTAAAGATCAGGCCCACGCTGCAGACTATGAAAAGAACTTTGCCGAACTGGCAAGCGATCTGGATCAGCTCGATAAAGAGTTCAAGGAAATGGTCGCGCAGGCTCCGAAAAAGCAGTTCATGGTCTCCCATAGTGCCTTCCACTACCTGGCTGATCAGTATGGTCTGAAACAGGTAGCCATTTCTGGCGTGAATCCAGCTGATGAGCCGTCCCCTTCCAAGATGAAGGAGCTAGTGGAACATGTGAAGGAGCATGAGTTGTCCTACGTTTTGTTTGAGACACTCGTTTCTCCGAAAGTAGCGGAAGTGATCGCGAAAGAGGCGGGAGTGAAGACAGCAACCCTAAACCCACTGGAAGGCCTGACTCAAGCAGATGTGGATGCTGGCAAGGATTATCTGTCGATCATGCGTGAGAATATGGAAACCTTGCGTGAAGCATTGAAATAGGAATAGCTCGAAAGATGTCGCGGATGTAAAGCGGCATCTTTTTTTAAAAGTATACCTTTCCCCCTTCTGCTCTTGTGATCACAGGAAATTCGTAGTAGGATGAAGGATAGCAAATCAGAACAAATCCGATTTAAAGGATGATAAGAAATGGATCAACAGGGTAAACAGGATGCTGTAGTGGAGCTGACCTCTGTCTCCTTTCAATATGAGGACAAAGTAGTTCTCGACGATGTTCAATTTTCACTGATAAAAGGTGATTTTGTCGGCATCGTGGGCCCGAATGGGTCAGGCAAATCGACGCTGATGAAGCTGATCCTGGGACTGCTGACCCCAACCAAAGGCAGTGTTCATCTGTTTGGGCAGCCGCTGTCCAAATTTCGCGAGTGGAGCAGGATCGGATACGTAGCACAGCAAGTCGCTCATGGCGCTGGTGGTTTTCCTGCGACTGTACGCGAAGTGGTGGCATCGGGGCTGGTCGGCAAGATCGGGTTGTTCCGGAGGCTGCAAGCCCATCACCATAAGAGCGTGGAAGAGGTCGTCGAGCGAGTCGGCCTGACAGCCAAGCTGGATCAGCGGATTGGCAGCCTTTCGGGAGGGCAGTTGCAACGGGTATTTATCGCTCGTGCCCTCGTGGCGGAGCCGGAGCTTTTGATTCTGGATGAACCGACCGTCGGTGTCGATCAGGAGTCGATCGAACAATTTTACGGGCTGTTGCGATCTCTGAAAGAAGAGAACAGTCTTACGATGATGATCGTCAGCCACGATGTAGGCGTGATGACGCAATGGGTGAACAAAGTGGCATGTGTGCAGCAAAAGATCCACTTCCACGGAACCGCCCATGATTTTGAACATAATCAAGAACAAATCCTGCAGCAGATGTATGGCGGCTCCATGAAAGTGTTGTCCCATCATCACTAAGGCTGCAAACGATAAAAGGGAGTATGACCATGCTTGCTGATTGGTGGCAGTATGATTTTTTGCGATATACCTTGTTTTCCGGTATTTTGATAGGCTTGATTTGTCCCATCCTGGGGACGTTTTTGATTGTCCGTAAACTGTCGATGATGGCAGATGGCTTGTCTCATGTGACCTTGTCCGGTGTGGCAGCGGGGATGCTGCTCTCGAAAAAGGTAGCCTTTTTAAATGCGGTAAATCCACTGTTTTTCGGAATGCTGTTTTCTGTGATCGGCTCCCTGTTTATCGAGCGGTTGCGAAAGGTATTCAAGGCGCAGCAGGACCTGGCGATTCCGATTATTTTATCGAGCGGTCTGGGATTGTTCACGGTGCTGATCAGTGTCGCGGACGGATTTAATGCGGATTTGTACTCCTATCTGTTCGGAAAAATTGTGACGGTCACGATTGAGGACTTGTACGCGCTTTTGGGGGTTGCTGCAATCGTGCTGGGGACGGTTTTCCTGATCTACAAGGAGTTGTTCGCCGTCTCGTTCGACGAGGAATTCGCACGCGTATCCGGCGTCTCCCGCAGAGCGATCAATTTGTGGTTCATGGTGCTGGTGGCCTTGACGATTGCCGCTTCCATGCGCATTGTAGGGGTTCTCTTGATTTCCGCCCTGATTACCTTGCCAGTGGCCGCCAGTTTGCAGATCTCAGGAAGTTTTCGCCAGACGATCTTTTTCGCGATTTTGTTTGCGGAGATCTCTGTGCTGGGGGGCTTGTATTTTGCCTACATGCTTGATTGGGCATCTGGTGGTACAATTGTCTTGATGGCCGTTCTCATTTTGTTGACGGTTTTGGGCGTGAAAAAAGCAAAAGCCCTCTTGCGTACAGGATTGTAGACCAAAGGGAAGGAGTGTTTGACGATGAAAGTAGAAGAAGCGCTGCAAATCCTGAAGGAACATGGATACAAATACACGGGCAAACGGGAGGAGATGATCCGCATCTGTGCGGAAGAAAAGCGCTACCTCTCGGCGAAGGATATCATGGAACGAATCAGGGAGCTGTACCCTACGCTCAGCTTTGATACGGTTTATCGCAACATCTCCACTTTTGTTCGACTGGGCATCTTGGAGGAGACGGAGCTGGAAGGCGAAGGCAGATTCCGATTGGCCTGCTCGGCTGACGGTCACCACCACCACCATGTCATCTGTACCGAGTGCGGCAAAACATCCTCGTTGCCGGGCTGTCCGATGAACGTCATGTCGTCGGTTCCGGAAGATTTTCAGGTAACGGGGCATAAATTTGAGGTATATGGCATGTGCAAAGAATGCGTGGCCCATGCGAATTGAAGTTACGACCAAAAGGAAGCATCCCGGTTTTACTGGTGAATGCTTCTTTTTTTTGCTTTTTGGCTGGTCTGGCAAAACAGCGTGGATCCAGAACAAAATTTGCTATAATAGGTGGCAAAGCCAGGGAGGGCAACCGCAATTTTCCCTGCAAGGAGTGATTCGTACGATGTGGAATACACGTGAACTTCAACGAAAAATAGAAGAGTGGCTGCATGAAGATGTGGGATTCGGTGACGTGACCACGATGAGCACGATCCCTGCGGACGAGCAAGGGGTAGGCATTCTGTACGCCAAGGAAGCGGGAGTCATCGCGGGTATGCCGATCGCTCAACAAGTATTCGCGACGGTTGATTCCAGCCTGATCTTCAGGGCTAACGTAGAGGAAGGGGCGCGGGTGGAAGTCGGCGATCAGATAGCAGAAGTGAGCGGTTCCGTACGCTCGATCTTGATCGGTGAACGGCTGGCGCTCAATTTGCTGCAGCGTCTCTCCGGCATCGCCACCAAAACCAACGAGTATGTCCAAGCCGTAGCCGGCACCAAGGCGCGTGTCGTAGATACCCGCAAGACGACGCCGGGCTTGCGCTTTTTGGAAAAGTACGCGGTACGGGTGGGGGGAGGACATAACCATCGCTTTGCCCTGTATGATGCGGTCATGATCAAGGACAATCACATCAAAGGCGCGGGCGGGATCGGGCAGGCGGTCGCGGCAGCGAGAGCGGCGATTCCCCATACGATGACGGTAGAGGTGGAAGCGGAGACGCTCACGCAGGTGCAGGAGGCGCTGGCTGCAGGAGCAGATACGATCATGCTGGATAATATGTCGAACGAACAGATGAGGGAAGCGGTCCAACTGATCGGCGGAAAGGCTGTTGTCGAGGCATCGGGTGGCGTCAATCTGGAGACAATTCGTTCGATCGCTGAGACGGGAGTCGATATTATTTCTGTCGGTGCGCTGACCCATTCCATTAAAGCGTTTGACATCAGTCTTGATTTGAACACGCGGAAACGATAAGGAGCGGCTTGCTATGATCGTGGTAATGGACGTCGGGAATTCCACTATTGTCATGGGTGTATACGAAGGAGAGGAATTGCGCTGCCATTGGCGTATTTCCACGGATCGGGAAAAGACAGAAGACGAGTACGGAATGCTGGTCAAAAGTTTGTTTGATAGCGCCGGACTAAAGCTGGACCAGGTACGCGGGGTAATTTTTTCTTCGGTGGTCCCACAACTGAATTTTACCATTGAACGCATGTGTGAAAAGTATTTGCACCGTAAGGCTCTCGTCGTCGGACCGGGAGTCAAGACAGGCTTGAATATCAAATACGAATATCCGCGTGAAGTCGGCTCGGACCGAATCGCGAATGCGGTAGCTGCGATCCACCATTATGGTGCACCGCTGATCATCGTCGATTTCGGAACTGCTACGACGTATTGCTATGTAGATGAGAAAGGCCAGTATTGGGGTGGAGCCATTGCCCCTGGAATCCGCACGTCTACCGAAGCGATGGTGAGCCGTGCCTCCAAGCTGCCGCGTTTTGAGATGTCCAAGCCGTCCCAGGTCGTCGGTCGAAATACGATTGCGGCGATGCAATCGGGGATTTTTTATGGATTTGTGGGCCAGGTCGAGGGGATTGTCCGCCGGATTATGGCCGAAAATGGGACGAAGCCAAAGGTAGTGGCGACGGGAGGCTTCGCTTCGTTGATTGCCGATGAGACGGATTGCATCCATATTGTGGACCCCAACCTGACCCTGAAAGGGCTTCGCTTCATTTACGAGCGTAATCTTGGATAGAGGGTAAGCCGCAGTTTTCTTTGCTTATTTGGAGAACTGCGGCTTTTTGATGTGCTTGCAAAACAAGATCTCGGAATCACCGATGCTGTTCAGATTGTCAACGAAACCGCTTTCAATAAAGTTCAGCTTGCGGCAGAGGTGAATCATGCGCTTGTTGGATAGGTTGGTGGAGGTAAACAGCTTTTCGGTAGGACAGTTCTTTTCCAGATACTGAAGGAGTGCCTGGCCGACTCCCTGGCGTTGGTGCTGTGGATGGACGGCGAGCAGGGAGACAAAGGCTTGATTGTAGAACGACGGAGTCATGATGGCAAAGCCGGATACGTCATTGTCGAGGGAAGCGACGTAGCCATGTCCAGCAGAGATGGCATCATGCAATTCCTGAGAGCGGCTGGTGTTTCCCACAATCATGGCATCGATGCGACAAATGGCGGCATAGTCCTGAAGGGTAGCTGGGCGAACCTGAGGCATATGGATCGCATCCTTTCTTCACGTAGTGATTGATTTCTTGTTTGAGGTCCACAAGCATGATAAGATGGGTGTATAACAATTGCAGATTCAGACATACAAATAAAGGAGCCGCCGTTGCAGCGGAGGCTCCTCTGGACAAGAAGGCTGTGGACCACCCACGGCGCGCTTGTTTACAAAACCAGCGAATCCACCGTCGGGCGGTCAACCTTAGGCGGTGGATTTTCGCTTGTTACGCTTCCTTTTCCACCATCGGTACAGTTTTCTGCTGCTAAACCAGAGGCTGAGCAGGGTTGCCAGTACCTTTAGGAAGAAGTAGAGCGTGCCGAGCGTGTCGATCAGCGTCACCCCCTTTATCAGGAGCTACGCCGAGGTTTGCCACCGCCTATCTTGTCTTGAGGGTAAGTATACCATTTTCAGGAAGGCCTCTGTAGCTTTTTCTCTCCTCACCACTCTTTCGATATTACTGAACTTTTTTCATTTAGAGCCTGATTGGTGGGAAATAGAAACAAGATTATATTCCTTCTTAGAGGTTATGCTAATGCCGTAGTCGATTTTACTCCGATAATTGAATTCTTTTACTTGACAGCAATCAATTGAGGCGCTACAATGGCTATTGTGTCAATTGCACATAAGTCTTGCTCGACTGAACTTTTTTAAATGAGATTAAAAAAGTGGTTGCAATTTGGTTTTCGATGTGATAGAATTTTGATTCTGCAGGGGGTAAACGAAATTTGGTTTGTTGCCCCGTTATTATGGATGGATGTCCGAGCGGCCGAAGGAGCACGATTGGAAATCGTGTAGGCGGGGTCAACTCGTCTCGTGGGTTCAAATCCCACTCCATCCGCCATTATCCTTACATAAGATGGCCCGTTGGTGAAGCGGTTTAACACAGCAGCCTTTCACGCTGTCATACAGGGGTTCGAATCCCCTACGGGTCACCA
>DASQMM010000301.1:0-1726 GCA_035645495.1 Brevibacillus sp.
CGAACTTTGCCATCCGCCGCTCGATCATCGAGGAGCTGGGCGGCTGGGATGAAAAAGCGTTGGCGGAAGATACGGAATTGACGATTCGCGTCTACAACGCCGGCTATTACATTCGCTTTTTTCCGGCTGCGATTACCTGGGAGCAGGAGCCGGAGAACTGGAAGGTATGGTGGAAGCAGCGGACACGGTGGGCGAGGGGCAATCAGTATGTCGTCCTTAAATTTATGGGGCGGTTGTTTTCCTTGCGCAAGAAAAGCATCATGTTTGATCTCGTCTACTTTTTCTTTACCTACTTCCTGTTTTTTATGGGCGTGATCGTGTCAGATGCTTTGTTCGTCACCAATCTGTTCGTTGATCTGCAGTTGGAGGTAGGCATTGTCGCCATGGTCTTATGGATTCTTGCCTACTTTTTGTACGTGACCGAGGTGATGATTGCCTTGAGTATTGAGCGAACAGAATGGAACGCCAAAAATTTCTGGATCGTTCTGCTGATGTATTTTACCTACTCGCAGCTGTGGATCGTCCTCGTGCTTTATGCTTTGTATCTGGAGATCAAGCGAGTTGTTTTTCGACAAGAATTGAAATGGTATAAGACCGAACGATTTGCAGCAGAAAAAAAGTCGGTCCCGCCAAAAGAAAGACAGGTGTAGAAAACCATGAATAAAAACTGGAAACCAGCCTTCGCGGTCCTGACGATCACGGCTCTGCTTTTCGGCCAAGGAATCGGACATGCATATGCCCAAGGTACGACGGCAGCGCCAGCCAGCCAAACAGCGGCAGCAGGTGCTCCCGTCTACAGCTTTGCGAACCTGGCAAAGCAGAAAAACGCGATCTACACATCGAATGGAATGGGGCAGACTCCCGGGACAGTCGTCCGGTTTATCAATGAATCCATCACGCTTGGCGGCGTGCAGGAAGCGGTAGATTATTACTACAGCGTGCCTCGGACATCGATCGGGGCCAACAGCTATCTGGAGATCAATTTCAGCCATTCCGAGCTGCTGCTCGCTGCACGGTCCACTTTGACGATCAGCGTGGATGACAAGCCGCTCAAGAGCATTTTTTTAACCAAGGAGACGGCGGCGGCAGGCAGTATCCGGATTCCGCTTGGAGCAGAAGAGACGTCCTCGGGCTTCCATAAACTGACGATCTCCAAACAGGGCGAGCTGACCGACGATCTCTGTGATGACCAGTCCAATCCAGCCAACTGGGTGAAGATCGGCAGAAGCTCGCATGTATTCATAGACTCTCATGCAACCGCCTCATCTGCTGATCTCTTGCAGGACTTTCCATTGCCCTTCGTAGAGCCGGGCAATCTGACGGAGATCTACAGCACGATTGTCGTCCCTGACGCAGCCGATGCGGATGTCGTGGCCGCAGCTTTGCGAGTCGCCACTTCCTTGTCTGCAAAAACGGCGACATATGCTTCGATCCCGATCCTGCCGGAAAGCGAATGGAGTGCAAAGGGCAGCCTGACACACGTGATTGCAATCGGCAGCCCGGAAGCATGGAATGGCCCGCTCAAGACATTGGTCGCAGAACAGGGCATCTCCGCCCGTGACCAAAAGCTTGGCATCGACACCTTCCAGATGCGAATCAACCAGTCTGCGACGGCCAAACTGCTGATGCTCATCAGTCGGGGGAAGGGCACCGATCTGGAGCAATCCATCCATGTATTGACCGATCCTGCCTTGAACAAGCAATTGGCAGGCAATCAGCTCGTCTT
>DASQMM010000302.1:0-4007 GCA_035645495.1 Brevibacillus sp.
GCCTCCACATCCTGCAGCAGGTTGATGTCAAAGGAAACCTGGCGGCAAAAATGCTCAAAATCATACCCTTTTTGAACGATCGTCTTCATGATCGGGTACACCATGGAAATAGCAAATCCCTGGACATTGCTCACCGCCCACGCCTCCTTCTCCTTATGCGCCATCCAACATGATTTTTACGTGTTGGAGCATACATCTGTCGCAATTATCAAGGTATGCTGAAAATACCTCAATTCCCATCATATCACAGATCGCAGGTGGGAATTCGAATGATCTTTGGCATGCGGCGATAGCCGTGCTCTATAAAGGAGGATACAAACTTGAATATTCTGGTTATCAATGGACATCCTGACCCGGAGAGCTTTTGCTCGTCCTTGACTCGTGCTTACAAGGAAGGAGCGGCAACGAACTCCGCAGATATTCGAACCATTGATCTGAGCCAAATCTCGTTCGAGCCGAATTTAAAATATGGGTACCGGAAGAGAACAGAGCTTGAGGATGTGCTGATAGAAGCGCAGGAATTCATCCGTTGGGCAGATCACCTGGTCTTTGTCTACCCTACCTGGTGGGGGACGATGCCCGCTGTCCTGAAGGGATTCTTCGATCGCGTCTTTTTGCCCGGGTTCGCGTATCAATATCGTCCGAATTCCACGCTGTGGGATAAGCTTTTGACCGGAAAATCCGCCCATCTGATTGTCACGATGGATACGCCAGCCTGGTACAACAGATGGATATACAGACGGGCCGGACATCAAGTCATGAAACGGAACATCCTGCATTTTTGCGGAATCAAGCCTGTACGAATCACCGAGATTAGCCCAGTCAACTCATCCACAGAGGCAAAACGCGCCAAATGGCTGGAGAAGGTGAAGATTTTGGGTTCCAGGCAGGCATAAAAAACGCAGCCCTTATAAGCTGCGTTTTCTCTGTTCATCTAGCCGAGGGAAATTTCGCACCCGGTATGGACACGGATAAGCGGACAGATTGAAATTGATTGCCATTCCACGTCATCAGGTTTTCGACATAGCCCAGTGTATCAGCATTTATCGTACCGATAATCCTCTGAAGGGCCAGTATATCGTATCCTGCGCTGTTTTCATTTGTCACGATGGGATACAGCGCCCCCAAAGCAAGCACTTCTCCTGTCACCGGTTGTTTCAGCTTGCCATTCTCGTAGTAATACTGCGATAAATAGTCATGTCCTTTCTGGCTGATATCAATCGTGAAGAACACGTCCAATAGATGACTCCCGACGCTAACCTTGTAGTAGTCCTCATATTTTACCTGGAATGGATGGGCTTGATTGTATTTATCAACGTCGAACATCTCGCGGAGCACATGGTTTTTGAAGGAATACATGTAAAAGAAGCCGTATCCGCCGCTTCCTCCCGAATCGATACTGACCAAGATGTCCAGTACATGATCTTTTGAAAAATCTCCAAGGAACAATCTGGCATTATAGCCTGCATGGTTGGGAAACTCTACTCTTGTCTTGCTCTGAGTGTATCCATCTTGGATCACCAGTGTGATATCATCTGCAAAATTCCCGGTTCCGGCCGAGGTATTGCCGTATAAATAGATGTTGTCCACGATGCCGTCTCCCGTCACATCCCCCTGCATCCAATCAAGCAAAGTAAGAGGAGAGGCATCGCGGTGATCCACTTGCCCTCGAATTGGTCTGTACAAAGGAAGCATCCCCTATCTTTTGACTATCTGAGGTACCATATGTGGGTTCATAACCAGATGACTGTACGGATGCCCAGGAAGACGCTCCATAGCTACTTTCTATTTACTGTTGAATTTCTGCAGTAACTGTGCGAACTGCTGACGCTCCTCAGAAGACCAGTTTCGCAGTTTTTTCGTGACCCTCTCCAATCGCGCCTCTTTCGTATCGGCTAATTCCTTTTTCCCTAAGTCGGTTATTTCAAAGGAACTCGCCCTCCCGTCCAATGGATCGGACATGCGCAGCACATATCCTTTTTTCTCCAGGGCGGCAATTTGTCTGCTGGCGGTAGATACATCCAGCCCAAATTCTTCTGCCAACGCTTTGACTCCCACTGCATCATGAGTCGCTATGTGATGAAGAAAGAGATAGGCAGATCGTTCCAATTTGCCGATCGATTTTTCCGTTGTAATGGAAGTAATATGTCGGACCAGTACTGCTAATTCTAGTTCTATCATTTCCAATGCTTTTTCGTCCATCTGTATCCCCCGAAATGCCAATTTGACTTTCAAAAAAATAGTTGTATAATGCAATTATATTTTAGCTTACATTTTAATCAGAAAGGTGTCAAACTTCATGTCTTCTCACAATCACTTACATTCACCTCGAGAGGGGCAGAGTCTTTTACAACAACCTCGCTCGGTTTGGGCTGTATTTTTTGCCTGTATCATCGCTTTTATGGGAATTGGGCTTGTAGACCCGATTTTGCCTGCGATCGCCAAACAGCTTCACGCATCTCAGAGTGAAGTTACCCTTCTGTTCACCAGCTACAATGCGGTTATGGCGGTGGCGATGCTGATCACGGGTACGGTTTCGTCCAGGCTGGGAATCAAGCGGACCTTGCTTGCCGGTATTGTCATTATAGCTGTTTTTTCCGCTCTTGGCGGATTATCCAATGGGATTTGGGAGCTGATCGGATTGCGCGGTGGCTGGGGTTTCGGGAATGCCTTATTTGTGGCTACCGCTCTGACGGCCATTGTATCCCTATCATCATCGGGTACTGCGCAAGCCATCATTTTATATGAAGCAGCAATCGGACTTGGGATCTCTGTCGGTCCCCTCCTGGGTGGAGAGCTGGGTGCCATATCATGGAGAGGACCTTTTTTGGGAGTAGCTGTCCTGATGGCAGTCGCGTTTGTTGGCCTGTTCGTTATGATGCCAAACAAGCAAACGTCGCATGCTGCGAAAGCCAAAACATCGTTGCTCGATCCATTCCGAGCCATGAAACACCGTTCCCTGCTCGTCTTTGGCATTACAGCTTGTCTGTACAATTTCGGATTTTTCACCCTGTTGGCGTATGCTCCGTTCGTCATGGGCTTGGATGAGCATGGTTTGGGCTATGTCTTTCTGGGATGGGGTGTACTGCTGGCGATTACCTCCGTATTCACGGCACCCAAGTTCCAACAAAAGTTCGGAACCGTTACATCCATGTGCATTATGCTGTTCTTGTTTGCGCTGGATCTGCTCGCCATCGGGATTTGGACATCGACGCAATGGGTTGTCATTGCAGCCGTCATTTTTGCAGGTGCCTTGTTAGGGAATAACAACACCTTGATTACGACGGCCGTCATGAACGCGGCTCCTGTAGAGCGGGCTACTGCGTCTGCAACTTACAGTTTTCTCCGGTTCTTGGGAGGTGCGGCGGCACCATTCATGGCGGGTAAACTGGCGGAGATATACAACCCCCACGTTCCGTTTATCGTTGGTGCAGGGTTTGTTATCCTATCCGTGCTTTTCGTACTGGCCAATCGATCCCATGTGGGGCATGTGGATGAGGCGGGGGTTTCTCATTGAGGCAAAACCGGGACGCGATCTCTTCGCTCCCGGTTTTGTCATAAAAAATCCGGCAAAAGCAGCTTCGCTCTTGCCGGATTTCCTCTTATTTCAGGTCAATCACCATGCCGGTAATGACACCTTTCTCATCCTTGTGGAATTGGAGCCCCAGATAATGACCATCGGCCTCGCTGAATTGTACCGCGTCCGAGAAACCGGTTTGGCCCTCTGCGAACAACATTTCAGGGGAGAGCTTTACACTCCAGCCGTCATACTCATAGTTGATCATACCCTCTTTGTCATAGGTTACTTCTTTGACGGATTCCGGTATGACCTTGCCATCCGCCAATCTTTTCTTCAGGTCTTCGATCTGGTTTACCAGCTCCTCTTCAGCTGGATCAGCCTTGGTGCCGGATTCCGGCTCTTTCAACAGTTCCTTCAAGTAAGCCTCTGCCTTGGCGGGATCGGCCTTGGCTTTGTCCAAAGGCAGATCCATCAGCAGCGATACACC
>DASQMM010000303.1:0-3573 GCA_035645495.1 Brevibacillus sp.
CTGTCTAACAACAGCCCGATGCCCGTCAATAGAATCAGGACACCAGCCATCATTTTGTGCAAGCGGGACAATTTCACGGAAGTCTCCTCTCTTACGCCCCATGCAGGTTGTCTTCACGTTTTTGGTTGCGACAGGTATAGATAAATGCAGGGGGAATATTGAACAGGGTGAAATCAGTCTCGACCCAGGAAAACCGCGCTTGGAGTTCAGCTTTAAGCTGCAAGGAATATTGAAACGTGACAAATACGCCATCTGGCGCCAAAACGGATTGAACCTGGTCCAAAATAGCTGCTCGCTGCTGTGCCGGGAAGTTGGCGAAGGGCAACCCCGATACGATGACATCCACCTTGTCCAGACGCAATTCTTCCAGATAGTTGCGAAGCTGTGTCGCTTCCTCCCGAATCGTCAAGTCAGGAAAGCGGGAATGGAGCAAGGAACGAAACTGCGGGTCTCGTTCCACCAATAAATAGTAGGCATCCGGTTTTTTATAGGTCGAGATGGCCTGGGTAAATACTCCCGTACCGGGTCCCAGTTCAAAAATCACATCTGTCTTCGACCAATTGATCGAACTGAGCATGTTTTGACAAAGAAAACGGGAGCTGGGAATGACGCTCCCAACCTGTCCGGGCTCTGCTATAAAACGTCGTAAAAAGGCCAAAAAGTCTGCCAAGTAACTGTACCTCCTAGGGGAAAAGCAGCCTGTAGGACAGGCTGCCTTACTACCACGATCTATTCAAGTATCAAGCTCGATCAGGCTTTTTCTGCCTTTGCTGTCTCGCCTGGCTTTTCTACCTTATTTTCCTTTTGCTCGATTGCTGCCTTCATTGCAGCCAATTCCGCATCCAGTTCATCTTTTTCCAGGGCGAGGAGCGCATCTTCCAGACCGACGCTTGGTTGACGCCATTTTCCACTCAATTGGGCTTCCGCTTCCATGCGGATTACCTTTTCTTCCATGCGCGCAAATCCACGTCCGGCTGTCTGAGTCCCGATGCCTGTCACCGCTTGATTAACCTGCTTTTGCGTACGGGCAACCTGAGCACGTGCCATCAGCGTAAAGCGTTTTGCACGCATTTTATAAAATTCTTCCTTCAGTTCTGTCAGCTTTTCCCGCATTTGGGCAGCGGCTTCAGAAGCAGTACGGTACAGCTCTTCGTATTCCTGCGCACGAGCTTCAAACTGCTTCTTGTCCATCAGTGCGCGGCGGGCCAGCTCATCCTCTTGCTCAACGAGGGCCAGCTTCACCTGGCGATCCCTTTTCTCTACCAGAGCAGTCGCTTCTTCCCATTGCTGTCTGAATTTCTTTTCCAGCGCTACTTGACGGGCTACGGCCACCTCGACCTGGCCGATCTCCACTTCCATGTCTCTCATGTATTGATTCAGCATGACAACAGGATCTTCCATCGAATCCAAGGCATCATTCACCGAAGCTACAGTCAGATCACGCAATCGTTTAAAAATACTCATTTTCTTATCCTCCTCATCATATCACATCAGATTGTCCATCCAAAATAGTTCGTTCAATCCTGCTTACCTTTTTTCCCAGCGATCCAAAGAGTCTTCTTGGAGTACCTTGCGAGCCCATTGACGCTCCCATTCGGGTGGCGCTTCTTTGGTCGCATCATCGCGGCGAATCAGCCGGTACCCCAGGTAGATGATCCCGATCGCCAAGAGACTGGTAAACAGCAGATTCAATTTACCAATCAACATCAGGAAGCCGAACAGAAATATCAGAATGCCCCAGAAACGAGACCCGGACGGCCCCAGAATCTTGCGTGCCCCGTAAAACATCAGCACACCCGAAATCAGCACTCCAATCAAATCTCCGCTGTCGATGCCGATCAGATCGAGCAAAACCATCCCACCAACGAGCAGCAGAACCAGCCCGAGCAGAATCTTTCCTGACCGTTCACCCATCTAGTCCTTCCCTCCTCTCTACACCCCGTGATGCAGATGTGAATCTCATGGCTTTATTCTAGCCTCCGCACCCAATCCTCCATAACGGGCGAGCGGTTGGTTTTTGCCTCCGCCCTTGGACGGATACGGCTTCCTGCCGCAATCGGACGAATCTAGTGTCGAGTCCCACAAACAGCCGTGACGAATACAGGCCGACGCCGTCGATCCGATTTCGTTACACGTTTTGACAGAAAAATGTGAACGAATTGTGAACAAATAGGCGAAAAAAAGGAAATCTCGGATCGAGATGGAATACGTAGGAGGTGTTCTTGTAAAAAAAGATCGAAAAAGCCGAGTTCCGCAGATCGGAAACGGGGGAACCAAGTTTTTGGGGTGAATGGCTGTCCATGTGACGGTCTAGGGCGTCCTTTCGACCGAACCCTTCAGCTAACCTCGTAGGCTCACGAGAGGAGCAGTTCTTTTGCGTAAGGTGTTCGCTTCATTACTGATTGTAGGTATGCTTGCGATGAGAGCTGGCGCTGCACATGCAGAAGAAAAGGCAACAAAGCTTCAGGATGTTGTCAGTGATCTTTATGGCGTCCCATACAAAACTGCAGGCAAGACCAAAAAAGGATTTGACTGCTCCGGTTTCACACACTACGTCTTTCAAGAACTAGGTGTAGAATTGCCAGCGAGTTCTGCCGCCCAATACAAAGTGGGCACTGCCGTGGACAAGAAGGATCTGCAGCCAGGTGATCTGGTCTTCTTCCAAACCAACGGACGCAGCATTTCGCATGTCGGCATCTACATCGGAGACGGGACATTCGTCCACTCCGAGTCAGGCCGCGGCGTCGTCAACACCAAGTTGAACGATCCGTACTACTGGAGCAAGCGCTACATAGGCGCCAAACGTGTCCATGTACCAGCTCTGGAAGAGAAGGCAGCAGCAGAAGCGCCAGCTGCACCAGAGGAAACGGTACAGGAAGCACCTGCCGCTCAAGATAAGGAGCAGGCGGTGCAAGCTGCATCACTGCCACAAAAGTAAACATTCATTTGCAACATGGAAGCCAGGGATATCGAATCTCTGGCTTTTTCTGACGAAATTTAGGACCAGGTGTCAGGACGAGACAACAGTCTTCTCCTATTTGTCAGAAGATGCTTTCTTTTTCCCTCCCATGGTTCCAGGCATGTTATGATAGGTAGACAAGGATATGCATAAGTATCATTGGTTCAAAGAGGAAGATAGAAGGTACTGGGGGTAATGTTGGTGCATGACCATATTCTGATCGTCGACGACAATCTTGAAATCATAGAGTTGTTGGAAGACATTCTGGAAAATGAGGGATTTCAGGTCTCCTCTGCGGAAAATGGCGCGGAGGCCTTGATGAAACTAAAACGCGGCGAGGTTCCCAGCCTGATTCTGCTCGACATCATGATGCCCAATATGAGCGGTTACGAGCTTTGCTCCCAGATTCGCCGGGAGTGGGACCTGCCGATTTTATTCTTAAGCGCAAAGGGCAAAGCTGTAGACAAGGTAGTCGGCTTCGAGATCGGCGCTGACGATTACATTACCAAGCCTTTTGATACCGAAGAACTGCTCGCTCGCATCCGCGCCCATCTGCGCAGATACGAACGCATCCGCAAGCACTCGGAAGAACAGCCGGAAAAAGATGCGGCTTC
>DASQMM010000304.1:0-2609 GCA_035645495.1 Brevibacillus sp.
ACTGCTGCTTGAGCCGATTTTCACTTTTTCGTAGTCGGAGTCTTCGTTTGCCGTTTCTACTTCTACCCTGTAATCCCCTTTGGAATCAGGGTTGGTGATGACACCGCTGATGACGATCTCGATTTCATCGCCATCTTCGTAGCTATTGCTGAGCTTGAGAGTAATCTTGTTATTTTTGAGAGACACGCTTTTTGGCGACTTGCCGTCAACCTTAATATCGCTCTTGGAAATATTTTTGCTAATGCTGAACTCGTCATCGAAGGTAATGTAAATCTCATCCCCGGCATCGAGATCTTCTTCGAGTTCAAAGGTAATTTCGTAATCCGATTTCTTGTTTGCAGATGTGTTATCCGCTTCTACGCTCAAATCTGTAATCGCGAAAGCTTGTGGCGCTGCCACCAGTGGTGTAGCAGCGAGCGCGGTCGCTACGACAAGAGAAAGGGGTTTTTTACTTTTCTTCATTTTTTTCCTCCCATAATTGCCAAAAATAATCCAAATCTTTCAATGATCCATCCCAGTTTACCATATTCAACACAGAGTGGAAATCTATACTAGAAAAAATGATAGGCAGATCTTCCCCCTAATTGGTAAGACGATAGACCTCCATTATTTGTTACACCTTAGAAGAAAAAATTGCTAAAAAGCCGCCCGGGCCACGGAAATGGCCTGGACGGCTTCTTTCGCCATCTGTTAATACAATTTGGTATCCGGTCCGATGCTCTCCAACCGCTGCTTGACGCTTTGCAAGAAACGGCCGCAGACCAGACCATCCAGTACACGATGATCCAGGGAGAGACACAAATTGACCATGGAGCGGATCGCAATCATATCGTCGATGACGACGGGACGCTTGACAATCGCTTCAACGCTGAGAATCGCTGCCTGAGGGGAATTGATAATCGGCATGGATTGTACCGAGCCGAAAGAGCCCGTATTGTTCACCGTGAAGGTGCCGCCCGACATGTCATCCATCGTCAGTTTGCCGGCACGAGTGCGTGCTGCCAGATCATCTACCGACTTGGCAATGCCAAGAATCGATTTTTGGTCGGCGTCTTTGATCACTGGAACATAAAGCGCGTCCTCAGTGGCGACGGCAATTGAGATATTGATATTTTTCTTGAAGATGATTTTGTCTCCAGCCCATGTCGAGTTCATCATAGGGAATTCCTTGAGGGACTCTACGACAGCTTTGATAAAGAACGGCAGGAAGGTCAGATTGAGTCCTTCCTTGCGCTTGAACTCATCCTTGGCCTGATTGCGGAAGTTGACCAGATTGGTCACATCGACCTCTACCATGGTCCAGGCATGCGGCGCTTCGTGCTTGCTTTGCACCATGCGGTTGGCAATCGTACGGCGAACCGAACTGATCGGGATGATTTGATCCCCTGGTGCGGCTTCGACAGACGATGCTGCGGCAGAGGCCGGTACCGCTGTTTCGCGGGTGACTTGTGCGGCCGCGGTGTCTGAAGTCTGTACCGGAGCCGTCGCGATCGCTGGTGCTTGGCCGCCAGCATCGATGATGGCCAGCACGTCTTTTCTGGTCACACGTCCGCCCATTCCTGTTCCTGTAACCCGGGTCAAGTCGATGCCATGCTGCTGGGCCAATTGCATAACCGCTGGAGAATAGCGTGGTTTATCGCCGCCCTGAGCCGGCTGGGAAGGTGCAGCCTTGATGTCTGGCTGCACGGAAGCAGTCGGTACGCCTGCAGGAGGCGCCGCCTGTTGCGTCTCGGCAGCAGCAGACGTTTGTTCTGGAGCAGAAGGTGCTGGCTCGCCGCCTCCCGTCGCACCTGTTTCTTCTATATATAAGATCAAAGTTCCAATCGCAACTGTCTCGCCCTCTGCTACAACGATTTCTGTGACCCGGCCCGCCACGGTAGAGGGGACTTCAGCGTTTACCTTATCCGTACTGACTTCTGCCAACGGATCGTATTTGTTAACCGTATCGCCCACCTTCACCAGCCACTTGCTGATGGTGCCCTCGGTCACGCTTTCACCGAGCTGGGGCATGAGAACTTTTGTCGCCATGCTGTTCGCTCCTCCTCGCCTTTAAAAATGGGCCAATTCCTTCATCGCTTCATATACTTTGTCCGGATTGAGCATAAAGAATTTTTCCATAGGGGGGCTGTATGGCATGGCCGGTACATCGGGTCCGCACAGGCGTTTGATCGGAGCATCCAGATCGAACAAACACTTCTCCGCGATAATCGCCGCTACTTCTCCGCCAACGCCGCCTTCCTTGTTGTCCTCGTGCACGATCAGGACCTTGCCTGTCTTGGACGCAGCTTCTGCAATTGCTTCCTTATCGAGAGGATAAAGCGTGCGCAAATCAAGCACATGGACGCTGATCCCTTCCTGGGCGAGCTTTTCTGCCGCTTGCAGACAGAAGTGAAGAGCCAGACCGTACGAAATCACGGTAATGTCGCTGCCCTCGCGCTTGACGTCAGCTTTGCCAATCGGCACCGTGTAATCCGTCTCGGGAACCTCTCCCTTGATCAGGCGGTAGCACCGCTTGTGCTCAAAGAAGAGCACCGGGTCCTCGTCACGAATCGCGGCTTTCAGCAAGCCTTTCGCGTCATACGGCGTGGACGGAGCGACTACTTTCAGAC
>DASQMM010000305.1:0-1610 GCA_035645495.1 Brevibacillus sp.
CTATCGCAAATGGCGCGACAGAAGTAGATATGGTACTGAATGTAGGCGCACTCAAATCGGGTGATCTGGAGCAGGTACGATCCGATGTGGCGGCTGTCAAGGATGCAGCTGGAGACATTTTGCTCAAGGTGATCCTCGAGACTGGTCTGTTGACAGACGAAGAAAAAGAAATTGCCTGCAAACTGTGCGTAGAAGCAGGGGCTGATTATGTCAAAACCTCTACAGGCTTTGGACCGGGTGGAGCGACTGTTGCTGACATTGCATTGATGCGACGGGCGGTTGGCAAAGATGTTGGAGTAAAAGCCTCCGGTGGCGTTCGCGACCGGGAAACCGCATTGGCGATGGTAGAGGCAGGGGCTACCCGAATCGGCACCAGCTCGGGCATCTCCATTGTTTCTGGAGACGCACAGGCAACAAATGGAGGATATTAGTCGAATCGTGAAGGAGCCTGGCCGATTGTAGGTCGGGCTTCTTCCGTTTCCGTTTGTCGGTAGGAAAAAGAGAGAGAAGAGATAAGGAAGAGGGGTTAGAGAAATGAAAATCGTCAATGGCATACTGATCCTGCTCGTATTTTATGGAGTCGGAACGTTGGCGAGCAAATGGCTTCACATCCCATTGCCGGGAAATCTGATTGGAATGCTGCTTCTGACCCTTGCCCTGTACAAGGGATGGATTCGCATGAACTGGGTGGAGCAGGCAAGCAATCTATTGATCCGCCACATGCTGTTGTTTTTTGTCCCGATCATTGCGGGGGTCGCTTCGTATCTCGGATTTTTTGCGGATGATCCGTTGCCGATTTTGCTTGCGCTCATTTCCGGCCCATTTTTGGTCATGATCGTGACAGGAAAAGTCGTGCAATGGTACGTAAATAGGCAGCAGAACACAAAAAAACCAGTCCTGCCGCAAGAGGGGAGATCACTCGATGCTTAAGGAACTGTTGGCGATCCTGCTGATTGTGGCAGGCTATAAAGTGGCGACCATGATTTCGGAACGCAAGCCGATCTTTCAACCATTGATTGTATCTGTGGTACTAGTCTGGGTATGCTGGTGGCTTTTGAGCAATGACTGGGAAGCCTTCTCCGCCGGAGGGGCCTGGATCTCCTACTGGCTTGGTCCCGCGACAGTAGCGCTGGCCGTCCCCTTGGCAAAACAAATCAAGGAATTCGCCCATATATGGCGCGGCCTCTTTCTGGGGATAGCAGCAGGATGTGGGGTATCAATCCTTTCCGTCCTACTCATCCACGCCTGCTTTGGGTTTGATAACTCCGTGATGTACAGCATGCTCAGCAAATCCGTCACCACCCCGATCGCCCTGGAATTAGCGCATTCCGTCGGAGGAATTCCAGCGCTGGCCGCCTTGTTTACAGCTTTGACGGGCTTTATCGGCACCATGTTTGCCCAGCCGGTCCTTGCCTGGGTGGGAGTGACCGACGATCGGGCTATCGGAGTGGCTGTGGGAACGAGCACTCATGCCATCGGTACGGCCAGTCTGAACCGCACTTCTCAGGCGCAGATGGCGGCATCTTCAGTCGCGATGATCGTCGCCGGGGTTATGACGTCGCTGTATCTGATCCCGTTTTCCCTATGAGCTCGCCTACGATTCAGCGCTT
>DASQMM010000306.1:0-3088 GCA_035645495.1 Brevibacillus sp.
CCGCTGAAAAAAGCCGGAAGACTGGAGGGCAGCTGCAGCTTCGTGAAAATTTGCCAGGGAGTAGCCCCCATCGTCTGCAGCAATCGGATCATTTCCCGATCGGTACCGCGCAAACCATCGTATGTGGTGACAACGATCGGAAAGAAGGTAAACAACACCGTGACGGCGATTTTTCCCGAGATGTCATAACCGAACCAGAGGATAAACACAGGCGAAAGCGCGATGATCGGGATCGTCTGCGAAATCACGATATACGGATAGACGATTCGTTCGACCACACGGCTTCGGTTCATGGCAAACGCGAGCAGGCTTCCAAATACAATCGAGATGCTAAGGCCGATGAGCACCTCCTTAAGCGTCGCCCACAGATGCTGTCCGAAAAGAGGCTCCCGCAGTTCCCACAATGCGTACAAAACCGAGCTTGGCGGCGGAAGAATGAAAGGTGGAATCGCCAGGAGGCGGCAGACCGCTTCCCAGACTGCGAGAAACAGGAGCAGCGAAGCCGCAAACCATAAGCCGCGCTTGCCTTTATCCATGTGCGACGCCCCCCTGTGCCCTTGCTCCTGCTGCTTGCCGCAACAACCCCCAAATCTCCTCTCGCAAATCCAGAAAAGCCGGGAGATTGCGGCTTGCTGTGCTTCGCGGGTAAGCAATCGGGACTTCGCGCTCTACAGGCGCCGTAATTGGCGCTCCCGATAGAAGAATGACGCGATTTGCCAGCAGAATGGCTTCATCTATATCGTGTGTAATCAAAATCATCGTGCTGCCAGTCTGCCGCCACATTTGCAGCAGCCACTCCTGAAGCTCCAGGCGGGTGATGCCGTCCAGTGCGCTGAACGGCTCGTCCAGCAGCATCAGATCCGACCCGAAAAGCAGCGCCCGGAGAAACGAGACGCGCTGTCTCATCCCTCCCGACAATTCATGTGGATAGGCATCCGCCCACTCAGACAGGCCGTATCGCGGCAGTTCTTCCCGCACCCGCCGCTGCGCCTCTTTTTTGGAACAACCTTGAATTTCCAGCGGCAGAGCGGCATTTTCCACTACGGTACGCCAGGGCATCAGTGCATCACTCTGCGGCATATACCCGATTTTTCCTAAGCGCTCCTTCATCGCGACTCCGTCGATGCGAATCTCTCCTGCCTGCGGCTGCAAAAGCCCTGCTGCCAGTTGAAACAGGGTGCTTTTGCCGATGCCGCTCGGTCCGATCAAGCTTACAAAATCGCCTTTTTTCACTTTCAGGTCAAAGGACGACAGAAGCTTTCTCTCCCCATAGGAAAAATCGACCTGCGAGAATGCGAGCTTTTCGTTCACGGCCACATTTCCTGCCTGTACGCCATATCCCAGAAGAGAACCTCCATCTTCGACGTGATGAGGAAATGCTCTTCCAGTCTTGCCAGCTCCTGCTCGTTTTTCCCTTCTGCCAACTGATCAATCAACTCGATCAACCAGATGGCCAGGGAGCCAAATTCATCGGAGCTGTACATGCGCACCCAGTCTCCGTAAAGCGGGTGTTCGGTAGCACCTTCCACTTTAGCCAGACGCTTCCCGATCTCCCAGTAGCTCCAGGTGCAAGGAAGCAAGGCGCTGACCAGTTCTGCCAACGATCCCTGATGCGCTACCTTCAACATGTAGCTTGTGTACGCCAGCATGACGAAGGAAGGCTCCGTTGCCTCCAACTCCTCTCGCGAAATGCCGAAACGCTCAGCATACTGGCGATGCAACGCCATTTCCCCGTTCAGTGTCGCTTCCTGCAACTGGGCAAACCGCGCACTTGTCGTCAGGTCATACGCTTTTGTGCTCCCGAGCGCAAACATTTTGGCGTATTCGATCAAATAGACATAGTCCTGCTTCATGTAAAATTTGAATGATTCCACCGGAAGACTTCTATCACCGAGTCCGGTAACGAATGGATGTTTGTATTTGCTCTCCCAGATCGGTGCCACGCTTTGCAAAAGTCTTTGGCTAAAAGGTTTCACGATGCGCTCACTCCTCTATTTTCTCCTGGTTGCACCAGGTCGCAATAAACACAGCCATGATTTGGGCAAACTGGACAAGCTGTACCGGATCGATCGACTCGTCAACAGAATGTGCTTGGGACAGTTCGCCCGGGCCAAACAAGGCGGCAGGGATGCCTGCGTGCGCGAACCAGCCTGCATCCGTGACAGATGGGGACATATCCACAGTTGGAGCATGTCCGAGCTGTTGCTCGTAGGCTGCCTGCAGTACGGCGAGGGCAGGATGTTCCAAATCCAGCTCCAAAGATGGGAAGATTTCGCCACCCTCCTCAATCATGGAACGCCCTCCCCAGCGAAACGAAGGGGGATTCTCGCGAAGCCAGACATCAGCCGCCGCCGCCCGATTGACATGGTCCTCGATCTCCTTGATGACCTCTTCATACGATTCGTTCGGGTAGAAGTGAACCGTAATCCACAAGGAGCAGCGGTCTGCGATAAAGGCAGCGTGCCGCCCACCCTCAATTACCGCCGGATTAATGGTAGTGGTGCCGGGAGGAAAGCCCGGATACGACTTCATAACCGCCCAATGCCGTTCCAAATCCTGCAAAGCCGCCAGGATCTGCGCCATTTTTTCAATGGCTGATGCCCCGTGAACCCGGCCTCCAGCATGGATCGTCCTTGCGCGCATGCCATCGTGCAGGGTCTCCGGGCTTTCGACCGTGATCCATCCTGTGATCACTCCGCCCTGGCCTTGGATGTGCAGATCGCTCGAATCCACAACCACCGCATAGTCAGCCGTATAGCCCCTCTCGATGGCAACCAGCGTCCCGGCTTCTCCCGCTTCTTCGCCGATTACGGATTGGAAAATCAGATCTCCCTGCAAGCTTACACCGTACTCACGCAGTATTTTGATCGCGAACAGGCTGGCGGCGAGTCCTCCCTTCATATCCGAGACCCCTCTTCCATACAGGCGTCCATCCTCACCGCGAGTCAGGGAGAATGGTGGATACGTCCAGGCTGCATCATCCCCCACCTCGGCTACATCGATGTGACCGTTGACGATCAGACTGTTGGCTTTTTGCGACGCTGTTCCAGTCAATCGCCCCACGACGTTATCGTCCCCTGGATACACC
>DASQMM010000307.1:0-1834 GCA_035645495.1 Brevibacillus sp.
AGACGGCGTTGACGCGGATGTTCTGCGCGGCGTAGTCGAGGGCCGCTGCCTTGGTCAGTCCGATGACGCCATGTTTCGCGGCGGTGTACGCGGGGCTGCCCTTGATGCCGATGATTCCAGCGCCCGAGGAGGTGTTGACGATCGCGCCGCGTCCCTGCTTGAGGATCAGCGGGATCTCGTGCTTCATGCACAGGAAAACGCCGCGGAGGTTGATGTCGATAATCCGGTTCCACTCCTCCTCCTCGTACTCCGCAGTCGGAGCTGCCTTCCTCGGCTCGATGCCCGCGTTGTTGAAGGCGAAGTCCAGCCGCCCGAAAGCCTCAACGGTCTTGTCCAGAGCCGCCTTCACCTCCTGGGCCCGCGTCACATCGCACCTGACGGCGATCGCCCGACCGCCGAGTTCTGCGATCGTGTGAGCTGTTTCTTGATTGCCCTGTTCTGAAATATCAGCAACCACCACGCTGGCACCTTCACGGGCAAAGGCCAGCGCCGTAGCTCGACCGATGCCGCTCGCTCCTCCGGTCACAAACGCAACCTTTCCTATGTAGCTTCCATTCTCGTTCGTTGTCATTTTTTACTCCTTTTGTTGCCCATTAGGGAAGTCTTTATTGGAACTTCCTTTTCTTACTCGATCGGCTCCACTGTTGCTTTTACAGAGCCAGGTACATTGAATGCTTCTACGCCAGCATCGATCTTGCCGATCGCGATGATGCCGGGGTCAGGGATTGGTTGTTCGTCGTGGCGATAATAAATAGCCACATCAGGACCGGGAGACCAGTAAATGATGTCTCCAACTTCATACGTTTTGGTTCGCTCACCCTCCTCCGAAATTGCTCTCGGCAGGCGGGCAAACTTTTCTCTTCCAAACAAATCGTTCATCGTCAGCGTTAATGGCAGCAGGGAAACAAAATCCCGAGTGGTTTTACTGTCGATCAGCGTGGCTGTAACGGCTTTGTCTCCGACCTTGATGATTATCTTCATACTGTTTGCCTGCTTGGTTGATAGGTCAGTCGGCAGCTTCGACGAGGCACTGCTAGCCATCCTGTTGTCGGCACGGCAGGCTGAGTAACTCAGAGACATCGTTAGGGCGAGGACCAAAATCAGCATTCTCTTCTGGCAGTTTTTCCCCTTGATGGGAAACCATTTCAAAAACATTAAGATATTCCTGCGTACTGCTCGTCGCTGACCTGTTCCAGCCAATCCACGGTCTTGCCGTCAAGCTATTCCTGAATGGCGATGTGCGTCATAGCAGTGGTTGCCGTGGCACCGTGCCAATGCTTCTGGCCCGGCGCAAACCAGACCACATCCCCCGGACGAATTTGCTCGATCGAGTCGCCCCAGCGCTGTGCAAGACCACAGCCAGCCGTCACGATCGGGGTCTGTCCCAACGGGTGGGTGTGCCTGGGTGTTCGAGCGCCGGGCTCGAACGTGACACTGGCACCAAGTGTGCGTGCTCGATCGTGCGCCTCGAACAGGGGGTCAATGCCGACAGTGCCGGTAAAATACTCAGCCGGTCCTTTGGCCGAAGGCTGTGAGCCACTTCGTTTAATATCCATTTCTTAATTCCTTCACTTGATGCCATTTCGGTGGCTGTCCCAATCGTAGAAATTGAGCACTTATCGCTTCTCTATCAATAGGGATGGATTTTTTAAGAAGCAAGGTTAGCTTTGAGGACATTTTGGTTGTCACTCAGCAGGTTTCTTGCCCAATCAAAACTGAGTTTTCTCTTGTATAAAAGTCCAGACGTTTGCAATTCGCCGGAATCGTTTTTCATTGCTTTAGGTTCATTCTAAGAATCCTCAAGGGCAAGCAATAGAACGATCGTCTAAGATTG
>DASQMM010000308.1:0-6531 GCA_035645495.1 Brevibacillus sp.
TCCCTCCTTCGCCTCTTGCTCGGAATCCTCGAACAATGACTCGATGTCGACTTTATCCAGCCCAAACCAGGTGACACTGCGGTACTCCCCGCCATTGGCGACATACTGCGTAAGCACGATGGCCTGCTTGATCTGTTCCAGCGTGACATCTGAGCCGCCCAATCCGCCGATAAAATCAATCATCGGTGGCATGGGCTTGCCGCCAAACGCTGTCAGCAGCTCCAGGTAGCTGGTGCCGTATCCTGCTGCAAAGGAGACGTTGCGGTCGATGGTGCCGATCGCCTTGACGCCGGAAAGAAGCGTCTTCATCTCTTCCACAGGGAATGGCCGCAGGAAGCGTATCCTTACCATCCCTACCTTGATCCCGTGCTCGCGCATTTCATCAATCGCCACGCGCGCCGTGCCCGCCGGACTGCCCATGCAGACGATGGCAATCTCCGCATCCTCCATGCAGTACACGTCCACCATGCCGCCGTGATCCCGTCCGAACAACTGGAACCATTCCTGCCGCACCTCTTCGATCACTTTCTTGGCATGATTCATCGCCGTAACCTGCTTGTGCCGATATTCGGTCAGCATCGGTCCAGCCGTCAACGGATCGACGGACATGGGATTGGCGGGATCAAGCTTTACATGCGTGATGTCGGGCTTTGGCAGGAAACTGTCCACCTTTTCCTGCTCGGGGATATCAACCCGCTCAGCCATATGGGAGAGGGAGAAGCCATCGTAGCAGACGTTTACAGGAAGCAGCACGCCTTTGTTTTCGGCAATCTTGTAGGCCTGCACAACCGTGTCGAGAACCTCCTGGTTGCTCTCACACCAGATCTGAATCCAGCCAGCTTCCCGTACCGTAACCGCATCCTGCTGACCTCCCCAGACCGTTTGCGGCGAAATGACCTCGCGCGTGACCAAGGCCATCACGATCGGCAGACGCATGGTGCTGGTGCGGATATACGGCTCATACATTAAGGCCAAGCCCTGGGAGCTGGTTCCGGTAAATGTGCGTGCACCTGCGAATACGCCGCCTTGCAGCACACTCAGCGCCGTATGCTCGCTCTCCACTTCGACCAGGTCTGCATCGATCTCCCCTTCTGCTACGAAGGTCGCCAGATACTCAACGAGCGGTGTCTGCGGCGTGATCGGGTACGCAGCCAGCAAGGAGACGCGTGCCAGCTTTGCACCCCAGGCAGCCGCCTTGTTTCCATTTAAAACGTCAATTTTTCCCACTATTCCTCACCTACCTCTTCAAACATCGTGATCGCATTGGCAGGACAAACCTCGGCGCAAATGCCGCATCCTTTGCACCAATCCAGATTGGTATCGTAATGCGTGTTCAACTCGACCTTGCAGCCGACGGGACAATACATGTAACAAGCAGAACAACGCTTGCACAGATCCGGATCTGTAACCGGCCGCTGGTACCGCCAAAGACCGGTGTTGACGACGTACAGACCTTTCCCGACGGAAGCCACGTTATCGCCAGTGAGTTGATACAACTTGTCAGGCACTTTTGTATCGCTCATCTCTTCTCACTCCGCCTTCCGTATCTGACCGCTCCGGGTAACAACCTGCACTTCGTTATATCCACGGGCGACGGCCACCAGGTTTTTTTCTACGATTTTCTTAGGAAAATAGTTCTCTATACACTCGGATAAGGACTGCAGGGATACCAGCTTGGTCGCCTGTGAAAACGCTCCCAATAAAATGGTGTTGGTAATCGGGGCATTGAATACGTCCAATGCCACCCGGTTGGCATCGATCATCGCCAAGGTTTCTACCTGCTCGGGAATATCCTCCAAGGTCATCTTCTTGCGGGTGTTCAGAATCGCAAATCCATTCGCTTGTATGCCGTTAAAAACGGGAAGCTGGACAATCAGCGAGGAATCAAGAACGATGATTCCATCCGGCTCGTATACCTGCGTCCTTTCCCGGATCGGCTTGCTGTCCAATTTGACGAACGCTTCAAGCGGTGCGCCGCGGCGTTCAAAACCGTATGCCGGAATGGACTGCCCGTAATTGCCTTCATGGACAAGGGCATGGCACAACAGCTCAGATGCCATAACAGCTCCTTGCCCGCCGCGACCGTGAAATCGAATTTGTTTCATCTTCTTCACCTCCTTCTCATGGTTGCTTTCCTTCTCCTATAATAGATTATTTGAAAAATTCAGTATGCTAAGCATTTTACACTTTGCCAAGAAAGCTGAACTTTCGACATCTCCGAAAAGATGACCAGACGCGGAACTCTTCTTTACAATAACAACCGTTCCTTTTATGATTTGATTACATATGAGAAACGGACGGATAATTCTGATAACGGAAAAGGGGGATCGCGATGTCTAAGCATAAATATGCCTGGAAGCCTTACCTGGCGAGAGGATTGAAAAAGACCTATCCGCCAAAAACCATCTTGTTTCATCAGGGCGAGATCGGGAACGGCTTTTATTACCTGGAAGATGGCGAGGTCAAGATTCAATTAACCTCCTTCAAAGGGGATGAGCGAATCATCGACATCGTGACACCCGGTGAACTTTTTGGGGAAGCAGGCATAAAAAAAGAGCCGTACTTTTCCACGGCTTACGTGATGAAACCATCCACCCTCTTTTATTTTTCCAACGAGGTATTTCAACAGATCTGCAGGGAGCATCCATCCGCGATCGATATTTTTCTGCAATCCCTGATCCGCAAAGAACGCCTGCTGGCCGAGATTGTAGCGCAAGAGAATCGTTCCTTCGAGCAAAAGCTCGCCTTTTTCCTGCTTAAGCTCTACAACAAAAACAAGGATACGAACATCGCCATCAACCAGATTTCGTTGTCCAACTATATCGGCACATCACGAATTACCGTGTACAAGATTCTGCAGCAATGGGAGAAGAAAGAGATCGTCACCGTGTCCAACCGGTCTATTCAAATCAATGATCTGAACCGGCTGCGCGCGATATTGAATGATGATATTGTGATTCCTTCCGTAGATTGAAGGTAGGGGCCCTGTGATCGACAGGGCCCCTCCTCTCTATTACGCTCCTTTTTCCTGCAACAGGGCGGCATGTGCCTGCAGCAATTGCTGTCCGCTTGACGTAATTTCCATTTTTCGCCGCCACAGTCCACCCTCGTTCACATATCCTTGCCTGATCAGCTTGGCGACAATCACGGATATCTTGAGGGAATCCAGCTCCTGCTTCTGGATGTACTCATGGAGCTGCTGGCTGCCAGCCCCTACCTTTTGCAGGATGACGAGATCTTCCTTGCCGACCATGCCCCTCTCCGAGCGAATAACCAGGATCCCCTCTTCGACCAGCTTCCTCGCTTCCTCTCCCAAACGGAATGTGTAAAAACCGGGTCCGACATAGCTTTCGCGGAAGACAAGCCGCTTTTGATCCAGCGTTTCGATGAGATGGTTGCTGACGGTCGAGTCTTTTCCGAGCATATCGGTGATTTCGGCCATCGTGTTGTAGCCGGAATGGATCAGGCCCAGCACCTCTTGTTCATCCTTTGTGACAGAGAGAGCGCTTGAGTCAGGCGAGCCTTCCAATCTCCAATCCTTCTGCCCGTAGTACTGGGGCTTGGTCATCAGGCTGACCGCGATGGTGCAGACCAGCGTGACAACCAGTCCCACCACGCCGACGTGTGTATACTTTCCGATCACAAATACTTGCAGCAGTTCGAGCAGCGTAAAGAGTGCTGTCACTCCAATGCCAGCAATGGCCCCGATGAAGGCTCCTTGCTTCGTCGTTCTCCGCCACCAGATACCCAGCAGCACCAGGACGGACGGCGGTCCCAGCCAGGCGGTTGCAAATGCGAACAGATACAAGGGACCGCCCGGGTAGAAGCACAGAACCCAGACCAGCAATCCCAAGAGAATGGTGATGACCTTGGAAGGTGTGGTCAATTCCCGCGGTGTTGCCTTTGGTTTGATATAGCGCTGGTACAAATCGCGCACCGCCGTACTGGAAGCCCCGATCAGTGCAGTCGTCGAGGTGGAAATGGAAGCAGCCAAGGCCCCGACCAAAGCGAATGCCGTAATTCCGACTGGCAGCGCTTTCAATACGACGCCAAATGCAGCCATCGGGGAGACAGTTCCTTTTGGTTCAAAGGTGTCCGGGTAGGCAGCGCCCGCGTACAGACCTGTAATGACCAGGATCAGATACGGAACCAAAGCGAGCAAAACGGCAGCGTAAATGAAGGATTGCTTCGCCACCTTTTCGCTTCGGGTCGAGGAAACGCGCAGCCAGTAGTAATTGTTGCCCCAGACGAGAAAGCAGCCGAACAAGATGATAAACGTAAGCAAACTGGGATACTGCAGCGAAAAGATCGGCAGTTGGCCGCCTGTGATGCCATGTGTCCAGTAACCGGACGGTCCCGACCACTGGGCGTTGAGGAAGTCAAAGCCGCCTAATTGAGACAGGATGGCAATAAACATGAGCGGGAGTGCAATCAGTCCGATGCACATCTGAACGAAATCCGTAAGCGTAATGGCCCAAAAGCCGCCCACATAGGTAAACAGCAAAAACAAGAGAAAGATTGCAGAAAGCGTCCAGACAAGAGACCAGCCTGTAAAGCCATTGACGACGATAGCCATGGACACGACGTTGTTCGCCATGATCCCGATCAAGCCCAGGATGGAAGCGATGGTAACCAGCACGCGGACGCGGGAATCAAAGCGCATCGCCAGCCACTCCGGCAAGGTCTGCGCCCCGCAGCGGCGAATGTATGGAGCCAGAAAGATCCCGTACAGCGCCAACCCGCCAAACAGGTACGCGATCCCGAAACCGAATGATCCCCAAAACCCAGTGGTAATGGCGAGCCCCGGTCCCAGCGTGATAATCGTGCCGGCAAAGCCGATGGCCGCCACCCCGAACACGTTGATCAACAGCCCGACTTCCCTGCCTCCCAGCAAGTAATCGTTGGCGCTGTTGACCCATTTGCGCGTCACCCACCCTCCGTAAAAAAGAATGATGAAAAAGACCGCCAGATAGAGTAAAAAGACAACGTTGAAGCTCATGTATTCCCCTCCCCGCTTATTCCAAAATGGCTACAGGTCTTGCCCATCCGGCACTGGCTCCTTCGATATTGACGGGAAACACGGCGATCTTGAAGTCAAACGGCCTCGGCAGGCGGTCCAGATTCGCCAGCTTCTCAATCTGGCAGTACTCCTTTTCCCTGCCGAGAAAATGAGCGGCCCACAGCACGCCGTCCCGCGGATTTTCCCTGTAGGATTGCGCCTGCAGATAAAACGGAATGTCCCAGCCCCAGCCGTCTGTTCCCATCACTTTGATCCCTTGGTCGATCAGCCAGCTGGTCGCCTCGGCAGAAACACCCGCATGCTTGTTGAAATACCCTTCCTCGTAGATGTAGCGATCTGCCCCCGTACGAATCAGGACGATGTCGTAGGGCTTGAGCACATAGCCGATTTCCTCCAGCTTTTGCTGCAGATCCGCTGCCATCAGCTCATAACCGGCTCCTTTGTCATGAAAATCGAGCAATACTCCGTCGCCGTAAAACCATTCGAGCGGCAACTGGTCAATCGTGCGCGCAGGTTTGCCCTCAGATGTCGGCCAGTAGTGCCAGGGAGCGTCTACATGTGTCCCTGTATGGGTGCTCAGCGTCACACTCTCCGCAGCCCAAGCCTTCCTTTCGGGAAAGTCATCTGGAGTCAGTCCAAACAAACCAGCCGCCTGCACCGCTCCCTGTTCATGCTGCATGTACTCGATTTTGGCTGGCAGCGGCTCCTTTACCTTTTCGCTGATCGGCACGCTTAAATCGATGATCTGAAAGTTTCTCATCCTTTACCTCCTCATTCTTTGCGCAGTCCCAATATGGACCTGGCTTCCTCTACATTGGCGACCTCGCGCCCCAGCTCACGCGATAGTCGGACAATTCTGTCAACGAATTCGGCATTTGATTTTGCCAGCTCACCCGGCTTGTAATAGACATTGTCCTCCATGCCGACCCGCACATGTCCTCCCATGAGAATCCCGACCGTGTTCATCGCAAGCTGGTTCCTGCCGATCCCGATGGTCGACCAGGTAGAGCCTGCCGGAATCGTCTCGATCAGATGCAGCAGATTTTTCACCGTGGCGGGCATGCCTCCCGGAACTCCCAGGACAAATTGAAAGTGAAACGGCGGCTTGATCAATCCCTTTTTCGCCAGCATCAACGCGTTGTTAATCATTCCGGTCTCGAAGATTTCGATTTCCGGCTTGACCTGATACTGGTTCATCTTCTCAGCCAATCGCTCCAGAAAATCAGGCGGATTGAGGAAAACTCCCGGACCGAAATTCATCGAACCGGCATCCAGCGAAGCAAATTCCGGGGTTAATTCACAGATCTTCAAGCGCTCCTCTTCCTGCAGATTCAAGCCGCCAGAAGACGTCAGGTTGATCAGGATGTCGCATTTTTCTTTGATGCGCTCCACCGTCTCCCGGAAGGTCTCAAAATCCATCGAAGGATTGCCGTCCCGATCGCGCACATGGATGTGGGCAATCGAAGCCCCGGCTTTCCAGGACGTGTAGACTTCCTCTGCGATTTCCTTGG
>DASQMM010000309.1:0-2375 GCA_035645495.1 Brevibacillus sp.
GGTCGCCCGCCAAAGGATGGTCAATGTATTTCATATGGACACGAATCTGATGGGTACGGCCCGTCTCCAGCTTTAATTCGACCAGAGTGAAATTCTTGAAGCGTTCCAGAACAACAAAATGGGTGACGGCTGGTTTGCTGTTTTCAAACACAACAGCCATCTGCTGACGATTTTTCGGATCACGGCCAATCGGCGCCTCGATCGTGCCCATCTCATGTGCGATCACACCATGCACAATAGCGACATACTTCCGATTGACACTGTGCTCCTTCAATTGCGCTGCCAAACTCATATGCGCCTTGTCATTCTTGGCGACCATCAACAGACCGGACGTGTCCTTGTCGATGCGATGGACGATTCCGGGGCGCAGCACACCATTGATCCCGGACAAATCCTTGCAGTGTGCCAAAAGTCCATTCACCAGCGTGCCGCTGTAATGGCCAGGTGCCGGGTGGACGACGAGTCCGCGCGGCTTGTTCACAACCACGACGTCGCTGTCTTCATAGACGATATCAAGCGGCATCGGCTCCGGCAGAATCGCCATCTCCCGTGGAGGCGGCACGCGCAAGGTAAGCTCGTCTTCTGCCTGCAGCTTGTAGTTGTTTTTGACGGGTTCACCGCCGACTGTGACACGCCCCTCTTTGATCCAGGTCTGAACCTGGGAACGGGACCAGTCTTCGTTTTGCAGTGTAATGTATTTGTCCACCCGTTCACCTGCGTCAGACGGCTCTATATTCCAGTCATAGCGTTCAAAAAGCTGTGTGTCGGTCATGTTTGTCTCCTCGCAATGTTCATTATGCGGTTTTCTTTTTTCCTTCCAGCGCCATATCCAGAAGCAAGATTGCTACACCGATCGTAATCGCCATATCAGCGACGTTAAAAATCGGGAAATTGATCAAGGTAAAGTCGAGGAAGTCAACCACTTGTCCGGTCATGACTCGATCGATAAAATTACCGATAGCTCCACCCAATACAAGGGTTAAGGCCATGGAAACACGAGGCTGTTTTCTGCCAATGCGAATCAGCGAGACCAGGATTCCGATTACGACCACCGTGGTGATCACGATAAAGAGCCAGCGCTGATTTTGCAGAATGCCGAACGCTGCCCCCATATTGCGGTGTGAAGTAAGATGAAAGACATCCTGAATCAGCGGAATCGATTCCCCCAAAGCCATGTACTTCACCACGAGTAGCTTGGTTACCTGATCAAGAGCGATAATTCCTGCTGCTGCCAATAGATAATAAAACAATGGTAAATCCTCCTTCGTCTGACTCGCGCCGACCTTCGAACACAATGTCAAATGTATATGATACCACAAGCAACACACAGAAACAAAACGGTCATTACCGGAACGGACGCCCTATTTTCCGGTATAGGCGATACCCTTTGCGCACGGTATTCATCACCCATAACGGGATTTTCCAGCCGCGATCCTTGAGGAACGGCACGTAGACCCGATCATACGCCTTGCGTAAATCCTTCCACTTGCGGTCCGGGATGTTTTTCAGATAATCGGATACGTCAATCAAGTAGCCGCGTCCTTGATTCATCAGTACATTTTTTCCGTGAACGTCATGAGGAAATAACCCCTTCGCACGCGCCAGCGCCAGTGCTTCCTCCACATCCTCAATCACCTGCGGAGGGATCGGGATTCCAAAACGCAGGCAATCAAACAAGGAGATGCCGTTCATTTTTTTCATGACGATGTATCCTTCCTCCGCCTGGTAACAGATCGGAAACCAGGGAGTTACCCCCAATCTCTTATACACCTCCACCTCTTGCTCCCATCCTGGCCGTCCTGGTGCGTACAGCTTGAGGACCACGTCGGGAAAATCCGGATGGACAAAGACTGCCGCGTAATTGCCAGTACCCAGCAGCTCCCAGGGAGCCGGCGTGCGGTGGACAACAACGGGATCAATCGGTGACTGGCTCTCCAGGCGAACATCCTGTAAAAACAATTCGATTACTCTTTGGTCTATTTTCACTCATTCTCATCTCTTTGCTGTCACCGACTTCAATCTTGATTCTAGCAAATCAAGCAAGCCAAGGAAACCAGGAATCACGTATGAGATCGTATGCGCTACCGCTAGTCAGAATTCCAGGCAATAAAAAAAGTGCGCCATCCGACGCACGTAAAGATTATCCCTTGCTCCATTTTGCCCGCCACTGGCGGAACATTCCCACGATCCCCTGTGGGAAGAACATGACAGCGAGAATATAGATCGCTCCAAAAAAGATCATCCAACGCTCAAAAATCCAGTGTATTTTTGCCAGGTCAGTCAGCCCTGCATGCACCAGCAGGATCAGCGCAGAACCCAGAATGCTGCCAAACAGCGTCCCTACTCCCCCAATAATGGTCATCAGCAAGGCGTCA
>DASQMM010000310.1:0-8704 GCA_035645495.1 Brevibacillus sp.
GAAATACGTAGTGGTCGGGATCGACAAGGAATTTTCCTATGAGAAGTTGGCAATTGCGGCACGCGCGGTACGAAACGGTGCCGCCCTGATCGCCACGAATGGAGATGCCGCCCTGCCATCCAATCATGGGCTGATCCCAGGCAATGGATCGCTGGTAGCGGCGGTCGAGGTGGCCTCCGGTGCCAAAGCGACCTTCATCGGCAAGCCGGAGCCGATCATCGTCCGCTACGCCCTGGGCAAGCTGGGCACCCATTTGGCGGACACCTTGATCGTCGGGGACAATCTGCATACAGATATTGAGGCGGGTGCCAACAGCGGACTGGACAGCCTGCTCGTCTTGACCGGTTACTCCACCGAAGAGGACGCCCAGCGTCACGCTGCTCGCCCTACGCATGTGGCAGAGAATTTAGCCGAGTGGTTGCTACGAATCCAGGCTTAAGCATTCCTCTTGCTGTTTTTGACGATGGGCGATCCGGCTCGAGGCGGCTGCGGCGACAGCGCCGACCAGATCGTCGAGGAAAGTATGAACTCCTGCTCGCTTGTCATTGAGCTGCGCCAGCTTTCCGTACTTTAGCTTGTCTACATAACCAAAATTCGTGAAGCCAATGCTTCCGTACAGATTCACGATCGCAAGTGCCAGTACTTCGTCTACGCCATACAGAGGTTCATCCGTCTCGATGATGGCCTGAAGGGGTGGAAGGAGCTTCTTTTCTTCTCCGAGGATATCCAGTTGGATGCCGGTGAGCAGCGCGTTCTGCACTTCCCGTTTATTCAGGACGGAATAAACGCTCTCCTTGCAATAATCGGCAGAGAGGTCCGGAATGTAGTCTTTTTGCAGGAACATCACGATATCGGCAATATCATCCAGCGTTACGCCGCGCTGCTCCATGAGGTCGATGACAATCTGCAGGCAGGATGAGCTGTTTAAGGCGTGGTCTCCCATAGATGATTTCTCCTCCTCAAAAAAAGCCAACTCATTTCGCATGCGGATAGTATCTGCATCGAGATAGGCACCTATCCGGTCGCTTGCACATACACTTTCACAGGGAAAGAATGCGCGATGCGAGACTGAGTTTCGTAAGGGCGCGGTGAGATGGTGTGTGAGGAGGTCGACATTTCATGGAGGAAAAGGAGTTCTTGCAAGAGGAGTACGGATTCGTCATCAAGGGATGGCGGGAAGCCGGAGCCCAGAAGGTACTGGAGACGGATCAGGGACTGTTCTATCTGTATACGGCACCAGCAGGTTACAAATATAAAGGCAAGTTGGTCGAACGGGTTCGCAAGCATCTGTCGCAGCAGCAGGAGATCGGGATGCTGAAGCTGGTCAAGACAAGAGAAGGGCATGCTCACACGTTTTATGAAGATACGATGTGCTATCTCTATCGCGGGGTTAGAGAAGGGAAGCTGGAAGACCCGGTGTATGCCTGCGGTCAGTCGCTGGCTCGTTTTCACAAGGCCACAGCATCTTTTACCGGGGACAAACTATTTCTGCCGTACAGCTCATTGGGAAGCTGGCCGAGCATGTGGCGCCGCAAGCTTCGCCGCTACAACGAATACCGCGATGAACTCGACGAGGTGAGCGGAGAGCTGACTCCGATGGACGAATTATTGCTGACCAGCTTTACGTATGTCCATCAATTAGGCGAGACTGCTGTCCAATACTTGCATGCGACAGGTTATGATCGGGTGGTCAAGGAGACCGCATCTTTTGGAAAAGTAGCCTACCAAAACTTTGAGCAAGGGTATATGCTATGGAATGAACAGGAAGTCAGGCTGATGGGCGGCGAGTGGAACTGGGTGTTGGATATGCGCGCTCGCGACATCGGTCAGTGGCTCAAGGCAGAGAGCAGACGCAATGGGTGGAAGGATGAAACCGCCATCCGTTTTATAGAGGGGTACAACAGCGTCTCTACCCTGCTAGAGAGCGAGTATCCGATCATTTACGGCTTGATGCTGTATCCGGGGAGATTTCTCAAGCTGGTGGAGACGTACCAGGAACTGCCGGATGAGGAACGGGAAGCTGTAGATGCGAAGATCTGGCATACGCACTTGGAAGACGAGCTTGTTCATATGGAAGAGGCACTCCGTCGGTATCCACAGGTAATTGAACAACAGTACGGGACGTCCATTCCACAAATTGACTGGTTGTGGAGGCGGGAAGATGAAAAAGCCTTGGATCGTCGTGACGAGAAAAGTAGCGAGTGAAGCCATCAAATTGCTGGAATCAGTGGGGGAGGTAGACGTCTGGCAGGAGGATGCTCCGATGCCGCGCGCGGTTTTGCTGGAAAAAGCGCAGCGGGCAGATGCGATTCTGACCATGCTCACGGAGAAGGTGGATGAAGAGCTGTTGACGCATGCCTCCCAACTGCGAATCGTCGCCAATATGGCAGTCGGGTATGACAATCTGGACGTGGAAGCCTGCAAAAAGCACGGAGTAATCGCCACGAATACGCCTGACGTGTTGACGGAAGCAACGGCGGATCTGACTTTTGCCCTGTTGATGGCGACGGCTCGCCGCTTGACAGAAGCCAACCGCTTTGTACTGGCTGGGGAGTGGACCTCCTGGAGTCCGTCCTTGCTGGCAGGACAAAGCGTATACGGAACCACTCTGGGCATTATTGGAATGGGCAGGATCGGCGAGGCAGTTGCGCGCAGGGCGAATGGCTTCGGAATGAAGATTCTCTACCATAACCGCCGTCCGAGAGCAGAGGCGGAAGAAAAAACAGGGGCGGTACTCGTCGACCTGGATACTTTGCTGCGGGAGTCCGATCATGTCGTCCTGCTGACCCCGCTGACAAAAGAAACGCGGATGCTCATCGGGGAGAGAGAGTTTTCTTTGATGAAGCCCACCGCCGTGTTTGTCAATGCGTCCAGGGGAGGCACGGTGGATGAAGAGGCGCTGTATCAAGCCTTGGTGACCAAGCAGATCTGGGCTGCCGGATTGGATGTCTTTTCACAGGAGCCTGTCAGCCCGGACCATCCGCTGCTTCGTTTGTCCAATCTCACAGCACTTCCGCATATCGGCAGTGCGACGCTGCAAGCCCGCGCAGAAATGGCTCGATTAGCGGCAGCCAATATCGTCGAGGTGCTAGGTGGAAGGGAGCCATTGACTCCTCTATGGTAACGGTCCTTTGCAGTATCGCAGCGGGATTGTTGGTGGTTGCCATCGTAATCGGCCTGATTTCGTTTCAGGTGACGTGGAAGCTGACACATCCCCGGAGGAAGCCCATTGATATGGAGCCAGAGGATTTCGGCTTGAAGCATGCGGAAGATGTGCGTTTTCCCAGTCGGGAAGCGGGTATTTCGCTTGCTGGTTGGTATTTTTCAGCGGAAAAGGAGACGGGCTATTCATGCGGGAGAACCATCATTTTTTCCCATGGCTACAGTCAGAACAGGCAGGAGCCGCATTTGCCCGCCTTGTCATTGGCAGCAAAGCTGGTGCGTGAAGGTTATGATGTCCTGATGTTCGATTTTCGCAACGCGGGTGAATCCAGTGATGCCTTGACGACGATCGGGCTTCGCGAACAGCAGGATTTGCTAGGGGCGATTGACTTTGTTGCGTCTACCAGACCGGGACATGCTTTGGGGCTGATCGGTTTTTCGATGGGCTCGGCCACGTCCCTGCTCGTGGGAGGAGTCGATCAGCGCATTGCAGCGATTGTGGCAGATTCGCCTTTTTACTCCCTGCAAGAGTATCTGGAAGAGAATTTGCCGCAATGGACGGGCCTGCCGCGCTTTCCCTTCAATTGGTTTATCCTCACGTTGACACCCGTGTTGATGCGAGCAAATCCGCGTGATGTGAAGCCGTATGATGCAGTCAAGCAGGCCGAAAAACCGATATTTTTTATCCACGGGACAGCAGATGCCACGGTACCAGCGGTGAATAGTGAGCGCCTGTATGCTTTGGCGGGCGATCCGGGATCGCGCCTATGGCTGGTGCCGGGAGCAGGACATGTGCGCAGCTATGCCATGCACCCTGAGGAATACGGGCAAAAGGTGATTGCGTTTTTGAACGAGGTTTTGGACATGAAAAAAGCAGCTACGGATTCGTAGCTGCTTCTACGCCTGTATCGGCTTAGAATACTTGTTGTACTTCCTTAATGCCAGGAATTTCTTCGATCAGTGCGCGTTCAATCCCGGCTTTCAGGGTGATGGTGGACGAAGGGCAGCTTCCGCATGCACCCATCAGGCGAAGTTTCACGATGCCATCTTCGACATCGACGAGTTGCACATCGCCGCCGTCGCGTTGCAGGTACGGACGCAGTTTATCGAGAACTTCTTGTACTTGATCCATAACTTCCATGCTTCATTCACTCCTTTCCCAGCTTCTCCTTTATTATAATCATTACGCGATAAGAAATCCATGGCTTCCGTGCCTGGTCTGCACTTTGCACAAGGATGGGCTTTGCATGTGCAGTGTATCCCCTTTTTACAGAAACGACATGTTATAATAGACGTGAAATTACTACGTGATAAGGAGTCAGATTGACGTGAATGTATATCGCAACGTAAAAGAGCTGATCGGAAATACACCGATCGTAGAAATCACGCAGTTTGAACTGCCGCAGGGCGTCCGGTTGTTTGCCAAACTGGAGTATTTCAATCCAGGGGGAAGCGTCAAGGACAGACTCGGGATGGAGCTGATCCGAGCGGCTGAGGAGAGCGGCGAGCTCAAGCCGGGCGGGACCATTATCGAGCCGACTGCAGGAAATACCGGGATCGGGGTGGCGCTTGCGGCTGTTGGCACGGGCTACAAGGTGATTTTCTGCGTTCCTGAAAAATTTTCCGAGGAAAAGCAGGAGTTGATGCGCGCGCTCGGGGCTGAAGTCATCAATACGCCGACTGAGCTGGGTATCAAAGGGGCCATTGCAAAGGCGAAAGAGCTGGCGGAATCGATTCCGGGCTCGTTTGTTCCCCAGCAATTCGCGAATCCTGCCAACCCGGATGCGCATTACAAGACCACAGGACCTGAAATTTGGAAACAAATGGAAGGTGAAGTGCAGGTCTTTGTAGCAGGAGCAGGATCAGGCGGAACCTTCATGGGGGCGGCTCGCTATCTCAAGGAGCAGAACCCGAACGTCAAGACGGTGATTGTCGAGCCAGAAGGTTCCATTCTGAACGGCGGAGAATCCGGGCCGCACAAGACAGAGGGGATCGGGATGGAGTTTTTGCCGCCATTCATGGACACCAGCTATTTCGACGCGATTCACACGATCCTGGATGTCGAAGCGTTTGATTTGGTGAAACAACTGGCGGCCAAAGAAGGCATGCTGGTGGGCAGCTCTGCAGGTGCCGCAATGGCAGCCGCTTTGCGAGAAGCCAAGGAAGCCGCACCGGGAACCAACATCGTCGTATTGTTCGCCGACAGCAGCGAGCGCTATCTCAGCAAAAAAATCTACCAAGGGGGCATATAAAATGAGAATCAAGACGCGTCTTATTCATGGCGGTATCGAGGGAGATCCCCATACTGGAGCCGTATCGGTTCCGATTTATCAGGTAAGCACCTACAAGCAAGAGGCGATTGGCGTACACAAAGGCTTTGAGTACTCCCGCACCGGGAACCCGACGCGCCATGCGTTGGAGACCTATATTGCGGAATTGGAAGGCGGAGCACGCGGTTTTGCCTTTGGCTCCGGCATGGCTGCCCTTTCGACAATCCTTTCCCTGTTCAATAAAGGCGATCATCTGGTAGTCGGCGATGACGTATACGGCGGTACCTACCGGGTCGTGACACGCGTTTTCTCCAGACTGGGCTTGGATGCGACCTATGTCGATACCAGTGATTTGAAGGCGGTCGAGGCTGCGATTCGCCCGGAAACCAAAGCGATCGTCATGGAAACACCGACCAACCCATTGTTGAAAGTAAGCGATATTGGCGCACTGGCTGAGATCGCCAAAGCAAAAGGCGTGCTGCTGGTCGTCGACAATACCTTTATGACACCGTACTGGCAAAACCCGCTGGATCTGGGAGCCGATATCGTATTCCATAGCGCAACCAAATACCTGGGAGGACACAGCGACGTCGTAGCAGGTCTGGTCGTGGTAAAAGACGCACAACTGGGTGAAGAGCTTCACTACGTGCAAAACGCAATTGGCGGCATCCTCGGTCCTCAGGACTCCTGGATTCTGCTGCGCGGGATGAAAACACTGGGAATTCGCATGGAGGAGCATGAACAGAATGCTCGTACCCTGGCAAAATGGCTGTCGGAGCGCAGCGACATCAAGCGTGTGATCTATCCGGGTCTGGCTGGTCATTCCGGTCATGAGCTGATTCAAAAACAAGCACGTGGCTTTGGCGGCATGATCTCCTTCGACGTAGGAAGTGCGCAACGAGCTGACGAGGTATTGGCAAAAGTGAAGTACTTTACACTGGCTGAATCACTCGGGGCAGTCGAAAGTTTGATCAGTGTGCCTGCTCGGATGACTCACGCGTCTATTCCGGCAGAGCGTCGCGCTGAGCTGGGAATTACGGATGGCTTGATTCGCATCTCTGTCGGAATCGAGGACGTACAGGATCTGATCGAGGACCTGGAACAAGCGCTCTCCTAAGAAAAGCAGCGCACGAATAGGCAGGTGGCAAAAGCGATGAGTGTCGAAGTCAAAGTATACGGGACGGAACAATTATGTGCGAGCTGCGTCAATCTCCCATCCGCCAAGGAGACGGCGGAGTGGCTTGAAGCGGCGCTTTCCCGCAAGTACGGAACAGACAGCATTTCTATCGCCTACAGTGATTTTCAACGACCGCAGACAGAGGAAGACAAAAACTGGGCCAAGCGCATTATCGAGGAAGATTTATGGTATCCGCTTGTCGTAATTTCCGGGGAAATTGTCGGCGAGGGAAATCCCAAGCTGAAGGATATTTACGCGAAGCTGGAGGACATGGGGCTTCAGCCCGTTGCTGCAACTGCGGAAAGTGAATAAACATACGGCATGCAAAGAACGACCAGGTGAAAGACGTCTGGTCGTTTTTTTGTACTTTCCGAAAACGAAACTTCGTTGACGCGAGGCTCTTGCTATTGGGTTTTGAGGACCATCATTGGGCGCGGGTGACGGTTTTAAACGAAGCGTTTATGACCTGCAACCAATGGTTGATTGATCAAGATGCTCAGAATTAGATAAAGTGGTTGATAAAAGGAAAGGAGAAAAATTCATCAGAAAATAAAAAGCTTGAGAGTAGCTAAGCAAATTTCGACATGAAAAAGCCGAGTTTTCCTACGGAAAGGAAATCTTCGGCTATTATACTAATCTTCAATCAAATCCTACGTTTACTGACTCCATTGAAACACCAATGTACGGCAAACAGATGGGACAGCGGAACAATAAGCAATCCATATGCCGCAGTCACAAGTACAATTCCTATCGCATCAGGTCTTTGTAGTATGACGACGATAATCACGAGTATTATCCCCACAAACAGTTCCTTGGTCACGCGGCTCTGAAGGATTCGCATCCAAGACCCCCCTGCCAACCGCAATGGGAAGTCACGCTTCGCCTGTAATGTTGCGGTGATCAATGCACTGATTGCAGTAGCAACACTGAAAGCAACCGCCAGTGCAATTAGCGAAAGATTCTGCAACCATACAAGGTATGCTGCAAACTGGGCTTGGAGTATGCCCTCTTCGGCAATGTAAACAACTTTCAGTTCACCTTTGATGTCAAGATCTCGTAGCGCCTGAACATCAAGGCTGTGTCGTTCTAATAATTGTTGCGTAGCAGATGCACCAGTGAACACTATGTTGTCACTCGAGATCATGGATGTCAAGGTAGAATCATTAAAGGTGTCGTACAGCGAGGGAACGACAGCGAGCAGGATATCATCTCCAAAGTGGAGACTTTTGCCCCCTCCCCCTTGAGCCACTGGAAGTCGAGCCCCCTCAACTGGTTGGAGGAATTGTAATTGTTCGAATAGATTCTCAGAATGCTCTTCACTAGACAAAATATCAATCTGTTCTAGAATTTCATGAACAAGATCTTCTGAAATGTTGTGGCGCGAAATAGGCATTACAACCGGCTGTTCCGCACCCATAGTGACTAAGTCAAGCCAACGCTGGTTTACGAACGAGACGGCGATGTACTCGTCGAAATTAACCGATGGCCACATTTCCTTGGTGTAAGTATAGGAAAGTGCTACTACCTCAATCGATTCCGCATCCTCTACCATCTCGCCAATCATTGGCTCTATGCGATCCATTTCGTTAATGTCTGTTGCGAGCACAATTGATACTTGGTCTGCAAGTCTCTTCCACTGCGCCATTTCAGCTGCCTTAACAGACGAGTGTTTATATGCAGACCAAGCAGGGGCAGCGGTAGCCACCACGAAAACAAACGTTAGCACCTGGATCACAATCGCCACAGAACGCAGGCTTTTTACAGCCGGTTGTCTAGTGGCAAGCATGACAGCACTCGGCCACGCAGAGGCTGACATAATAAGTGCAGAAAGTATGGATATGGCAATAACAACGACTTGAAGACTAATCAGTACTTTGAGGAAGGTACTGACGTACATCCAGCCATGAAAAACACCCACATAGATTGCTGCAACCAGAGCAACACTCCCCGCCGAAACAAATAGCGCTCCACCAAACCCTGTGAGGTCCCGCATCTGAATCCGCATAGTCGGAGACCCGCCCAGAACTTGAAGTGCACGTCCCCGCGCCCTCACTGACAACCAGAACAGAGCAAGCGATGAAATCAGCGCAAGCGA
>DASQMM010000311.1:0-2640 GCA_035645495.1 Brevibacillus sp.
GCTGGATCGGATGATCAATGATTTTGACGAAATGGTAAAACGCTTCAAAGTTGAATAAGGAATCAATGAAAATAAAGTTCTAGAACAGCGGCGACCTAAGACTGAAATAAAGTCTTAGTATCGCCGCTCTTTTATGTTAAATCAACCTCCAGCAATGTGTTTTTAAAAGTGGAAATAGCGCGATTCGGTCATCCTCCGCTGTACAGAGATTGGCTTGCGTAAAATCCACCCTGAGAATCCCACAAAAGAAGTAGAGGGGAACAGGGAAAGCTGGTTGAGGAAAAAGGGGAAAACCAGCGCTGGCATTTGGGATCTTGACCAAGCTGGAACGGAAAAGGTGGAACACGTTTTCAGAGGCCAACCTTGAATTACTTCTTCGAAGTTGGCTGCTTTTGGCCGCGGTTCCGCCTTTGGAGTGGAAGCGGCCAGGGATGACCCCCAGCGAAGAGCCCAACCCGCCAAAAGCGTTTTCCCCTTTTTTCTCTTTGCCACTACAGCTGACGGACCGTGTTTTTCTTCTCTCGTGCACTCCACCCAAACCAAGCCCCTCCCAACTTTGCTATAATAATAGAAGCAGCAGATAGGGGAGATGATGGGCATGATCGACAGTCTGGATCATCTGGTGTTAACGGTCCGAGATATGGAAGCAACCTGCCAATTTTACGAACGCGTCCTCGGGATGACCGTAATCACGTTTGGTGAGAACAGACGCGCTTTGCAGTTCGGCAGACAGAAAATCAACCTTCATCAAGCAGGGCGCGAGTGGGAGCCAAAAGCAAAGCATCCCGTCCCCGGTTCAGCAGATCTGTGCCTGCTTTCCTCCTGGCCGATGGAACAAGTGATCCAGCATATGAAAAACTGCGGAGTAGAGATCTTGGAAGGTCCCGTACTGCGGACAGGAGCGGTTGGCCCCTTGCTTTCCATCTACTTGCGTGACCCTGACGATAATCTGATCGAGATCTCCAATCAATTGCCCGCATTGACAACGCCTAACCCGGGTATTGCAGCAGTGGCAGAAGCATTTCACCAGAGAAAACAGGGGATTATGGGCGAGCAGCGCCTGGGCTTTTACAGCGTGATGCTGCCGTTGGTCACCATGGAAGACGGACGTTTGGGCGTCCTGTTTGAAAAAAGGGCGATTACGATGCGGCGGCAAGCGGGAGAAGTCTGTTTCCCCGGAGGACGCAGGGAAGAGGACGATCCGACGCATTGGGCGACTGCCCGGCGGGAGACGAGCGAAGAGCTGGGGATTCCAGAGTCGCAGATTGACTACATAGGGGCATTGGATATATTGCTTGGACCGGGTTTTTCCTGTATCTACCCGTTCGTCGGCTACTTGCATGACATCAGCGAAATGAATCCTAATCCGGATGAAGTCGGAGAAGTGTTCATCATTCCGCTCGACACCTTGCGGAATACACCGCCGTCTCGGCACAAGGTCTCGATGTATTCGGAGGCGGATGAGGATTTTCCGTTTCACTTAATACCAGGCGGCAGACAATCGCCATGGCGTTCCGGACAGATGGAGCATCTCTTTTATGAAATTGACGGGTGGGTCATCTGGGGCTTGACTGCTCGGGTGCTCGCCCACTTTATCGCATTGCTTGATGAGTTCGGCATCGAACCCAAATAGGAGCGAAAGCGGGGGATCAGCATGTGGACCAAGAAAGAAGTGGCGAAGCGTTTGCAGATCGAATGGCCGATCATTCAGGCCGGAATGGCAGGTGGAACGACCACGCCTGAGTTGGTTGCTGCCGTTTCGCAGGCAGGCGGGCTGGGAACGCTGGGTGCTGCCTATATGGGAGCAGAACAGATTCGGACAGCGATTCGGGCGATCCGTGAACAGACTGACAAGCCGTTTGGAGTCAATTTGTTCATTCCCGAGCCGTTTGATCCTGACCAACCAGTAGCCGAATCAGTGCGACAGGCGATGAACGACGTGCGCAGGAACTTGCAGCTTCCCCCCGATCCTGCGGTGAATCGATATACAGAATCGTTTGAAGAGCAGATGGCCGTGGTACTGGAAGAGAAGGTACCCGTTTTCAGCTTTACCTTTGGCATGCTCGATCAAAAGTGGATCCGGGCATTGAAACAGCAAGGAACGACCGTAATCGGAACGGCGACGACCGTGCGCGAGGCTGTAGCGTTGGAGGAGAGCGGCGTCGACATGCTGACGGCGCAGGGCAGCGAAGCAGGAGGGCATCGCGGCTCCTTCTTGCCAGATTCGCCAAGCAATCTGATCGGGACGATGGCTTTGGTGCCGCAAGTAGTGGACCGGGTTCGCATTCCGGTGATCGCTGCTGGGGGTATTATGGACGGCAGGGGAATCGCAGCAGCATTTGCGCTGGGCGCTGCAGGCGTGCAATTGGGTACGGCATTCCTGACTTGCCTGGAGAGCGGCGCGCACCCCTTGCACAAAAAAGCTGTGCGGGAAGCAAGCGACGAGTCGGTGGTGTTGACCCGCGCTTTTTCGGGAAAACCAGCCCGCGGAGTGGCCAATGCATTTATCAGCCTGCTTGAGCCATTGGAGCAGGAGCTGCCGACTTATCCGGTTCAAAATGGTTTGACAAGGGATATCCGCGCGGCAGCGTCCAAGCAGCAAAACAAGGAGTATCTATCGCTATGGGCTGGGCAGGCGGC
>DASQMM010000312.1:0-3301 GCA_035645495.1 Brevibacillus sp.
ATTCGGTTATGATAGGTAAAAAACCATATCATCCCTGAATAAGGAGGCAATCATGTCGACAGAAGTAACCCGCTTGATTCAATCACATCGATCGATTCGCAAATATACGGAGGAGCCGATCGACGGAGAAATTCTCACCGACATCCTGACCTGCGGGCAATGGGCTCCGTCCTCGCATAATGTCCAAGCCTACAGTGTCATCGTCGTCCGCTCGCGTGAGAAAAAACAGCAATTAGCCGTACTGGCGGGCAACCAGCAGTGGGTGGAGGAATGTCCGGTATTTCTCGTTTTTTGCGCCGATTTCTACAAGCTGCAGCAAGCCTGCGAGATGAATGGGGAAACCATCGCTGCGGAAGGCGTCGAAAGTTTTCTCGTGGCAGCGGTAGATACGGCGTTGGCAGCGGAGAATGTCTTGCTCGCGGCCCGTTCCTACGGTTTGGGCGGGGTAATGATCGGGGGAATCCGAAACAATCCGAGGGAGGTCGCTGATCTCTTGGAGTTGCCGCCACTGACGTACCCGATCATGGGCATGTGCTTGGGCTATCCGGCGCAGGATATCGAGCAAAAGCCGCGCCTCCCGATGCGCGCATACATCCATGAGGAGCACTATCATACAGACGGCATACGTGATGCTATGCAAGAGTACGAGGAAATTTCTGCTGCGTATTACGAACGGCGTACCAAAGGCAAGCAGACTGACGGCTGGACCAAGCAAATGGCACATTACGTGAACAAGCCGCGCAGAGTACATATGAAGGAATTTGTGCAGGGGCAAGGTTTCCGTTTGGAGTAACGATGTGCACAATCCAGTCTCACTAGAGCAGTATGATACGAGGGAAAAGTAGCGATAATACGAACGGGAGCGGTAAAAAAATCGCTCTCGTTCCTTTTTTGGCAAAAGATTTTCACTTTTTCACTTTCTTCTACTGCAAATATCCGGATTTCTAGGTACAATAGAAAGGTGCTGGAGTACATGCATTTTTCATTGATCGTAAAAAGAGATATTGAGGAGTGAGAGCGGTGAATCAAGGAAACCGTGCCTACAATTTCAATGCTGGACCTTCTGCGCTGCCTTTGGCTGTGCTGGAGAAAGCGCAACAAGAGCTTTTGGACTTCCGTGGAACCGGCATGTCTGTCATGGAATTAAGCCATCGCGGCGATGTGTATGAAGAGGTTCACAATCAAGCGATCGCACGATTGAAAGATTTGCTGTCGATCTCAGATGACTACGAAGTTTTGTTCGTACAAGGCGGAGGCAGCATGCAGTTCTCCATGGTGCCGATGAATTTTTTGCAACCGGGAAAAACGGCTGCTTATATTATGACAGGAGCTTGGTCGGAGAAGGCTTTTAGCGAGGCGAAACTCTTTGGTGAGCCGTATCATGCTGCCAGCTCCAAAGACAGCAACTATCGCTATATCCCCAAATTGGAAGATATTAAATTCCAGGAATCGGATGCTTACGTTCATTTGACATCCAATAACACCATTTTTGGTACGCAATGGAGGGAGTTTCCGGATACAGGAAACGTTCCATTGATCGCAGACATGTCCAGCGATATTCTCAGCAAACCAATCGATGTGAATCAATTTGGGATGATTTACGCTGGAGCACAGAAAAACCTCGGGCCATCCGGTGTAACTGTGGTCATCCTGCGCAAAGACTTGTTGGAAAAAGCCAACACCAACATTCCGACTATGCTCCAATACGGCATCTATGCCAAAAACAACTCACTGTACAACACACCTCCGACCTTCGGCATTTATTTGCTCGGGGAAGTACTCAACTGGGTACAGGAGACAGGCGGTTTGGCTGAGTTGACCAAGCGCAATGAAGAAAAAGCCAAGCTGATCTATGATGCGATCGATGCAAGCAACGGCTTCTACTATGGTCATGCAGAGACGGAAAGCCGCTCCCTGATGAATATTACCTTCCGCGTCAAAGATGAAGCGCTGGAGAAGCAATTCCTCGCAGAAGCGAAAAAAGAAGGCTTCGTCGGACTCAACGGCCACCGTTCTGTCGGGGGATGCCGGGCTTCTGCCTACAACGCGGTTCCTTATGAGGCTTGCAAAGCTCTCAGCCAGTTTATGGTACAGTTCCAGGCGAAACACAGCTAATCTATGAAATGCAGGAAAGACCCTTTGTTCTAAGGGTCTTTTTTCTATGCACAGCAAGACGCGACGCAACACCGCCAGTCCCTCCATTTTTGGTATGATTGAATTTGAATAATCTGAAAAATACGGAGGGGAACGATGAGCGATCTGCGTAAGATAGTCTCGGTTGCACAAGAGGTTGCGGAAGCCATTAAAGCGGCTTTTCAAATGGATGTGGAAATTATCGACGCGGAAGTGAAACGGATCGCAGCTACCGGTTCTGCCAAAACGAAGGTAGGGGCAGCTATGGCTTACGGGACAGTCACCCGGCATGTTTTACAAAATACGGAACCCATCGTCATCCATCAGCCGGGACGAGAAGATTTTTGCTTGGCCTGCCAAGGATATGGCAAATGTACGTATACTGGGGGCATCATCGTACCCATTTTCTACAAAAATCAGACGATCGGCACGATTAACGTCGTCGCCTATGATCAGGAAAGAATGAACGTCCTACAACAAAACCAGACGGGTCTCATCGAGTTTTTAAACAGGATGGCGGAATTGATGACCTCCAAAATTGCCGAACAAGAGCTTTATGAAGAGCAAATACGTGTGAACAGCGCTTTGTTGACCTTGATCAATACGATTTCCAACGGGGTACTCTCCATCGATCAAGAGGGGAGAATCCGGCAAGCAAACTCACTAGCGGAACAAATGCTTCAAGGATCGGAGCAGCAGGGAGCCATGGAAGGTATTTTGGTGACAAACGTATTCCCGGATTTTCCACTAGCTGAGACATTGAACGCCAAGGAGTTCAAAAGCTATGAGCTGACGTCCAAGGTCAACGGAAAGGGGTATCGCTACATTGCAGACATCAAGCCGGTGATAGCCGATGGTGCAGTCACTGGTGCCGTGGTGTCGATCGTCGATTATGAGAAAATGAAGCAGCTTGCGTTTGATTTCGCGACACCGAATCGACAGATCACCTTCCACGAGATTATTTGTGAGACACCGCAGATGCTCCATATCAAGAAAATCGCTTCCCGTATCGCTCAGAGCAACTCAACGGTGCTGATCACGGGTGAGAGCGGAACCGGCAAGGAAATGTTCGCCCGGGCGATCCACGAAGAAAGCCCGCGCTCCAAGCATCCGTTTATCGCGATTAATTGCGGGGCCATCCCGGAGGCACTGATTGAGAGCGAGCTGT
>DASQMM010000313.1:0-4503 GCA_035645495.1 Brevibacillus sp.
TCTCTATCCTTGCGCATTCCATTATACGAAAAATACCGATCTTTTCCATAAGTCGCATTGCCTGTTCACGTTTAGGAAAAGATATGGTAATATTCGGAAAAAGGGAGGCGTTCCTACATGGAGCTTATGACAAGTGTTATGCTTGCAATCTTTCTGCTGATCTGGGCAGGAGCGGATCTCCTCTTTGCCTCCGGAAGCAGGTTTAAATCGCGCCTGCTGCTTTTTCTCACGCTGCTGATCATCAGCGGATCGATTTATTGGATTCTTACTTTGATCTAGCTCTCTGCTTTCCTCGCATCGTCCTTTCACCGATATGGGCTGCTGCACATAGACTGGGGACGTATGCAAGGAGGGAATCCGATGAAAATCAGCACAAAAGATCAGCAGTTGTTCGAACATCGTTTTTGGCTACAGATCCTGGGGGATCATTCCCGGTTTATTTTTCAGTCATTAGCTCCCCATGAATTGGCAGAGATTGAACAAGCGAATGATTTTATCCACGCGTTCGATACGCTGCTCCATTATGCACGGCAAGATCTGCATGGAGAAGAAGTTGCTTCACTCACGCAACAGGCAAGCGAGCTGACAGAGCGCTTGCGGGAGTATAAACTTCATCTGTTGCAGCGGCAATTGGTTGGAAAAATCTCCTTTTCCCTGCCGCCAACCTTCGTGAACCACATGGTGAATGAACTGGAGGAATACCAGCGAATCCTGCACGCCTTCCTGACAGGCCACCCGATCCCTTGTGAACACCCTGTCCACTACCATCTACTTTGGCTCTCGGATGCAGCCGGGCACGCCGCCTCGATTACATCCTTGCTGGACATGGTAGAAAAAGATGTGCAGCAGAAGAGTGAGCATTTCACCAAGAAGTTTGAGGATTTCTATCAAAAAGCAGTCGAGCTGGCGGGATACCTGCGAACCAATCTGCAAGATTTCCCGGCTCTGCATCGCTTCAATCACCAGGCCGAAATGGAAATCAAACTGTTTCAGGTATTTTTGCATGAACTGCAAGAAATGCGCATGCACAATGCGGTCTTGGGCGTCCTCTCTCCGCTCATGGCCGATCATATGTCCCGTGAGGAGTGCTACTACCTGATGAAGCTCTCCGAAGTGTCCGATGTGAAGGCACCTGATTGTTACCCGACCAAACCCCGGATTGAATCTTGATGGGAACGGTGGGGCGTTGGCGCTTGCGGTAAAGCCGAATGCCCCTCCTCCAAAGTGTCATCTAACCGCTTTCTCAAGCTCTTTTACGAATTCTGGGAGCGCTCTTTCCACAGTGTCATCGGATTGGGGTCCCCTTCTCCGAGAGGCATGTGCTTCATTGCTAGAGAGCGTGCAGACCGCTCTTTCTTCAGGTCCTCGTAGATTGCCTTGGACTTGCCGAGACCCACTTCCCCCGCATTCTCGACGGACAAGCAGTAATACACGTCATCAATCCCCACAAAATGCATGGCAGCAAAACACATCGGGCATGGTTCGCCACTCGCGTACATCGTAAAGCCGGACAAGCTGTTGGTCTGCAGCTGGTCCTGCGCACGCCGAATCGCTAAAAGCTCTGCATGACCGCTGACATCATGCTTTTGATGGAGTTCGTTTACAGCCTCCGAAACGATTGTATTGTCCTTCACAAGTACGGCGCCAAACGGCTGTCCGCCATTGTGTACATTTTCGATTGCCAGCTCTACCGCTCTCTTCATGAACTTATCCATACGCCAAACCCTCCTGCTATCTCCATTCTATTTTTCTAAGATCTATCATACTATACTTGGAAGAAGAAAGTCCCCGTTTCATCAGCGTTACAAGAATCCCTATCAAAGACAGAGGTGTTCACGATGGAAAGGCTGGAAAATGACGTTCGGCTGCGAGATATAACAGAAGAGGACCTTGTATTGTTCTTTGAACAACAGCTAGACCCGACCGCCAATCAGATGGCTGCTTTTACGGCCAAGGACCCGCAAGACCGCGAAGCCTATTTCAGCAACTGGACCAAACGGTTAGGCGATACGAGCATCCACAAGCAGACTATTCTTTTTCAAGGGTCGGTAGCAGGACACCTATCGAGCTTTGAATTCCTTGGGCTGCCCACCGTCGGCTATTGGCTTGGGAAAGAGTTCTGGGGAAAAGGAATCGCCACCCGTGCACTCTCCCTCTTTGTAAAACAACTGCCGACTCGCCCACTCTACGCCCGAGTGGCAAAAGACAATATAGGCTCGATCCGTGTCCTGCAAAAATGCGGATTCGAAATTGTTGGCGAAGACAAGGGCTTTTCCCATTTCCGCGATGAGGAAGTGCAAGAATATATTCTGGTCTTAAAAGAGACTCCCACAATCCCTTCATCTGCAGGCTTCGTAACAGCAGTCAGCCGAAGTGCTACCCATTCCTTCTGCAAGCAAAACCAACCCTCTATCCAATTGCTTGCTGGGCTGGGGGTAGAAGGAGATGCGCATCTTGGGGAGACCGTGAAGCATCGTTCACGTGTAGCACAGAATCCAAACCAGCCGAACCTGCGACAAGTCCATCTCATTCATGCCGAGCTGCACGACGAATTGCAAGGCGCGGGCTTTGACGTCTCAAGCGGGCAAATGGGGGAAAATATCTCCACCCGTGGCATCCCTCTGCTGGCATTGCCGACTGGCACACGGCTTCACCTAGGAGATTCGGCTGTTGTCGAACTGACTGGTTTGCGCAATCCCTGCCATCAACTAAACCAGTTCCAGCCAGGCCTGATGGACGCTGTCCTGGATCGCGACCCGGACGGCAACCTCATCCGCAAAGCCGGCGTCATGGGAGTCGTGACAGCCTCCGGTGAAGTAAAACCCGGTGATCCGATCCGGGTCGAATACCCGCCCCTCCCGCACCGCCCGCTAGAGCGAGTCTGAATGAATCCCCGGATGTAACGAGACAGGATGAAACTGCGTAATACTCATTGAAAGAATGACTATTACAGAAAGGATCTGGATTTTCATCATGTCTTTGACGTTTATTTTGGGATTAGGTGTCGTTGTCGCACTGGTAGCCATCACTGCGGTCGCGTTGATTCTGTATACAGGTAGATAATCAGAGGGGGCATCACCGAAGACGATTGCATCTTGCTTTCGTCTTTTTGCTTTGATGAAATCCCTTCCAATCGACCATACTATTTCCAACCGTCAAGAGTCCGACCGTGTATCGGGAACCATTCAAGCGATTGGAGCGAATGCCTCGATGATTTCCTTATTGCTGACAACCAGGCGATTAATCCAGGGGCTTTTACATGCTTGTAAGGACAAGAACTTCCAGGCAATCTTCATTATTACGCTTATTTTACTGCTCTCTGGTACGATTTTTTACTCGTCTGAGGAGGGGCTCTCCATACTGGATGCTCTCTATTTTAGTGTTACAACGCTTACCACCGTCGGCCATTCCCGTTTTGTTCCCCAGACGTCCCTTGGGAAGGTATTTACGATCTTCTACATTTTCGCGGGTACGGGGCTTACCTTCGGCGTGGTGACTCGCATCGCGTACGGGATCTTCTCCAACAAATCATCGGACGATCAAACAGAAAAAAACGGTGGGAACCCTTAAGTCCCACCGCGATTTCATCCGATCTGGTGATTCCTATTCTGCCTTACCTACAAAAACAGATCGATCCTTCCCTTTTTCGTATTTATAGATAAATACATCGGCAAACGTGTTATCGCCTTTCTCATCAAATGTAACCTTCGTGAATAGTCCCTGGAAGTCTTTTGTCTTATGAACAGCTTCCAAAACTTGTTCACGAGTTGGCTTCTTGCCACCATTCGCTTTAATGGCTTCCTCCACACCGTGCAAGAGGACATTCATTGCATCATAACCGTAAACGGAAAACGCTTCTAACGGTTTATTCGTTGCCTTTTTGTATTCCTCTCCCCACTTTTTCCCTTCTTCGGTTTGTGTTACGTCACCAGCCACAGAAGTAAAGATGATTCCGTCGACAGCATCACCAGCTATCTTAATCATATCTGAGTTGTCGAATCCATCTCCGCCCATAAAGTAGCCTTTATACCCTTTGTCCCGAGCTTGCTTAATGATAATGCCACCTTCAGGGTACATGCCGCCGAAGAAAATCAAGTCTGGATTTTTTGAGATGATCTGAGTGATGACCGCGGAATAATCCTTTTCACCAGCCGTTATCCCTTCATATCCCAAAACCGCTACACCGTCTTTTTCAAACTGCATTTTTACCTGATCAGCCAAACCTTGACCGTATGCTGTTTTATCATGCATGACGAAAACTTGTTTGACATTTAGTGAATTTTTCGCATACATCGCTGCTTTAGGGCCTTGTGAGTCGTCACGTGCGCATATGCGATGGACTGTCTTCTTGCCTTCTTCTGTCAGTTTTACGCCCGTATTTGCCGGCGATACCATGACAAGATTGCCCTCTTCATACTTTACGGAAGACGGGATGGCAACTCCTGTATTCAAGTGACCGACTACACCCAGCACATCAGGATTGGAGATCAGCATCTCCGCATT
>DASQMM010000314.1:0-2480 GCA_035645495.1 Brevibacillus sp.
CCTCAAAGAGCAGGCAGCAGCGAAACAGGAAGCACCTGCGCAAGCAGAATAATAGTCCCACATAAAAGGCTTCGTCACTCGAAGAACACTTCGCGTACGGAAGCTTTTTCTTTTTTCGTCTAACTTTCCTGCCGCAATCATAGAGTGGACAAAGAGAGACTTGTACGTTTTGGAGGAGGAAAGGGTCCTATGACGAAGGGCAAGAGGAGGCTGTGGTTCGCAATCGGTATCGCGGTGCTTTTGACATTCCTGATGAATGGTCAGCCAATTTCGCGTTATGTGGATGCGGTGAAAGAGAAGGAAGCTGTTTTTGCAAACGCCGCTGGGGACGAGAAGCAACGTTTGCGCCAGATGATCGAGACGTGGAAAGCGGGACGGGAAGAAGCGCCGGTGGATGCAAAGGTGGACCCTACGTGGAAAGCGATTCCGGGCTACAACGGACTGGTGGTAGATGTAGAGGCGTCCATCGAAAAAATGCTTGCTTCCAAGCAATCGGGTCCCGAATGGCTTGTCTTCAAGGAAGTAGAACCGGCTGTCACGCTCAAGCAACTGGGGGCACATCCGATCTATCGTGGCAATCCCAACAAGCCTGCCATCTCTTTTATGATCAATGTGGCATGGGGGAATGAGTACCTGGATTCCATGCTGGAAACACTGGACAAACATCAGGTCAAAACAACCTTCTTTTTCGATGGCTCCTGGGTGAAGAAGTATCCAGAGGAAGCCAAGAAAATCGCGCAGCGCGGCCATGAAATTGGCAATCATGCTTATTCTCATCCCGATATGAAGTACCTGGGTGTAGAAAGAATCCATCAAGAAATCCGCCGCACGCAGGACGTGATTGAGAAAACAGTCGGAATCAAGCCCAGCCTCTTCGCTCCTCCATCCGGATCGTTCAATCAGCGTGTCGTGGATATTGCTCACTCCTCCTATGACATGCAGACGATCATGTGGACAGCAGACACAGTCGATTGGAAGAAACCCTCTCCTTCCTGGGTCATCCAAAGAATCAGCAAACGAATGGAAAACGGCGTACTCGTTCTGATGCACCCGACTGCGGCATCAGAAGCATCTTTGGACCAATTGCTGACACTCGCCAAGCAAAAAGGGCTTGTGCCTACCACCGTATCAGAGGTCATCTCCAGCAGCCGCCTGCCCAAACAGTCATGAAGTATGCTCCTTTGTTGTGGTGAGACTGGAAGTTTGCTATAGTTAGACGTGTTTACGGGTACTGATCTACCTATGAGGATCGAAGACGATAAGATTCGCCAAGGAGGATTTTTGTGATACAACGCCATACTTGTGAAAACGGTCTGAGAATCGTGACGGAGAAAATTCCGTCCGTCCGCTCTGTAGCCATCGGAATATGGGTGGGGACCGGTTCGAAATATGAAAATGAGCAGAATAACGGAATTTCCCATTTTTTGGAGCACATGTTTTTCAAAGGCACCACTACTCGATCTGCGAAAGAAATTGCAGAGACGTTCGATGAGATCGGCGGGAACGTGAATGCGTTTACTTCCAAAGAGTACACCTGCTACTATGCGCGTGTGCTCGACCAGCACGCTCCAATAGCTCTGGATGTGCTGGCCGATATGTTCTTTGAATCCGTTTTTGACCCAGAAGAACTGGAGAAGGAGAAAAATGTCGTCATCGAAGAGATCAGCATGTATGAAGATACGCCCGATGATCTGGTCCATGATCTGATCAGCCGCGCCAGCTTCGGTCAACACCCGCTGGGATACTCGATCCTGGGGACGGAGGATGTCCTGCGAAGTCTGAAGAGGGACGATCTTGTCCGATACATTGAGGAGCGTTATCTGCCGGGGAATACCGTGATCACGGTAGCAGGAAATTTTGATGACGCGTTGATCGAGGAGATCAAAAAGCGTTTTTCCGGGTTTTCGCGAAAGGGCAGTGAAGTCAGCCTGACGAAACCACCGTTTTCTGGTGAGATCATCGGACATAAAAAAGCAACTGAGCAGGCCCATTTGTGCATATCTCTTCCAGGCTTCCAGGTTGGGCACGAGAATACCTACTCGCTGATCCTGCTGAACAATGTACTCGGGGGAAGCATGAGCTCAAGACTGTTCCAGGAAATTCGTGAAGAGCGGGGATTGGCTTATTCGGTCTATTCATACCATTCTTCCTATAAAGAGACTGGTTCGTTTACGATTTATTCGGGAACGGCTCCTGAGCATGTCGGGCAGGTGTTTGACATTGTCACCAACATTTTGCATGATGTGACTGTCAACGGCATTACGGATAAAGAATTGAACAAAGGAAAGGAACAGTTGAAAGGAAGCCTGATGTTAAGCCTGGAGAGCACCAGCAGTCGCATGAGCCGTCTGGGCAAGAACGAATTACTGCTCTCCCGACACCTCAGCCTCGATGAAATCATCGCTAAAATCGACCGCGTCTCCCATGAATCGGTCCTGGCAGTAGCGCAAGATTTGTTCCGCAGCAAGATGGCGCTGGCA
>DASQMM010000315.1:0-1861 GCA_035645495.1 Brevibacillus sp.
ATGGCAATGATGTATGCAAGCAGCAAAGCCGAACCCATCAGCAAAAGCGTTGGCAAGACCCGTGATGCCACCATCTCCCCTACTGGTGCGTAGGTCGAGAAGGAATAGCCGAAATCTCCCTGCAGTAGGTTTAGTAGCCACCGCCAATACTGGACGTAGATCGGATCATTCAGTCCCAATGCTTCTTTTTTCAACTCGATGTCTGCCTGTGACGCATCCGGGCTGATAAACATTTCCACCGGGTTGCCCGGAGCCAGATTGACGATAAAGAAACTGAACACGGTCACTCCGAATAGTACCGGGATGGCGATGAGCAAGCGCCGTACGATATATGGAAACACGAATAATCGTCCCTCCTTCGTTAATAGACAAGCGGAAAATGACACGCTACGGCGTGAGCGGTTTTGGTCAGATCAGGTGCCTGCTCTCGGCAAATCTCTTTGGCAAGGGGGCAACGAGTATGAAATCGGCATCCCTTCGGGGGATTAGCAGGATTGGGGACGTCCCCCTCCATCACGATCCGCTCCCGATTGCGCAGATGCGGATTGGGGATGGGATAGGCGTGCAGCAGAGCTTGCGTATATGGGTGTCTGGGGGATTTGAAAATTTCCTGCGTCTTGGCCAGCTCCACGATTTTCCCCAGGTACATGATGGCGATCCGGTCGCTGATGTACTTGACGGCACCCAGACCATGCGCGATGAACAGATACGTGAGCTGAAATTCCTTCTGCAGATCCTTCAGCAGATTCAACACCTGCGCCTGAATGGAGACGTCCAGCGCAGATACGGGTTCATCGCAAACAATCAGCTTGGGTTGCAGAATGAGTGCTCTGGCAATGCCGATCCGTTGTCTTTGACCTCCGGAGAATTCATGAGGATAGCGGCTTTTATGGTACTTGGTCAAACCGACGATCTCGAGGATATCATCTACCTTTTGGGAAACCTCACTTTTCGGTACCAGCTTATGAGCCAATAGCGGCTCTGCCAGCAAATCGCCGATACGTTTTCTGGGATTGAGCGAAGAGTACGGATCTTGGAAAATGATCTGCAAATCCGTGCGGGCTTTACGCAATTCTGCTCCTTGCAGCGCGGCCATGTCCTGACCTGCAAAGATCACTCTGCCTTCTGTGGGAGGTTCGAGCTGTACGATAGCTCGTCCCGTCGTCGATTTTCCGCAGCCCGACTCGCCTACCAGCGCCAGAGTTTCCCCAGGGTAGATGTGAAAGTCGATCCCGTCCACCGCTTTCACATGGCCGACGGTGCGGGAGATGATCCCTTTTTTGATGGGATAATATTTTTTGAGCTTTTCGACGACCAAGAGAGGCGTCTGTTTATCGGGGGGTTTACGCATTAAGCAATCACCTCATTTTGACCATGCTCCTCTTCCTGGTACAACCAGCATCTGACACGATGGCCGCTGCTGCCCTGGATCGTGAGCAGCGGGGGCTTTTGCGTCGCGCATTGTTCCGTGGCGTGCTGGCAGCGTTGTTGAAAACGGCAGCCTTTTGGCATCGCGTGCAGATGAGGAACAGTCCCGGGAATGGAAAAGAGCTTTTGCTGGCTATCGTGTTCGAGATGTGGAATGGATTCCATCAAACCGATCGTGTACGGATGTTTGGGATCATCGAACAGGGTAAACACATCCGCCTCCTCGACGACTTGTCCTGCATACATGACCAGCACTTTATCTGCCATTTCTGCGATGACACCCAGATCATGCGAAATGATCATGATGGCCGTTTGCGATTCCTGTTTCAGTTTTTTCATCAATTCCAGGATTTGCGCCTGGATCGTCACATCCAGAGCCGTCGTCGGTTCGTCCGCGATCAGCAGCTTTGGCTTGCAGGAGAGAGCCATGGCA
>DASQMM010000316.1:0-13788 GCA_035645495.1 Brevibacillus sp.
GAAAAAAAGCCATTTCCTTGCGGGCGCGTTAATCCTCGCCATAGCAGGAGTTTTATCAAAAGTAATCGGGATGTTTTATCGGATCCCCTTGCAGGAGATCGTCGGCGATAATGGATTAGGTCTCTATCAGGAGGTTTATCCGCTCTATTTGACCTTCCTCGTCCTGGCGACAGCGGGTGTGCCCGTGGCCTTGTCCAGGGTGATTGCGGAAGCGCTGGCGGAAGGAAAAAAGGGCAGTGTCGGCCAAATTATGGCTCGTAGTATGGTCATGATGGGGGCTATTGGGATCGGCTTGTTCGCGATTCTATACGTCTGCTCGCCCTTGATTGCCAAGCTGATGGGCAATCCCCATCTGGTCCAGCCAATCCGGGCGATCTCTTTATCCCTGTTATTCGTACCGTTGATTGCCGTCATCCGCGGTTTCTTTTACGGTCACCAAAAAATGATGTATGTCGGCTTGTCTCAAATCGTGGAGCAAACACTGCGCGTAGCCTTTATTCTCATTGCCTCTCTTTACCTGGTCCGCCTTGGAGAAGATACGGATACCGTCATTACCGGCGTCAATTTCGGGACGATGATCAGTACCTTTTTAAGCCTGGGTTTCCTGGGATTTCTGCTGTGGCTGCACAACCGAAAGAACGAGGTTTTTGCCGGGGCACAGTGGAAGCAGCTGGACTGGTGGTATGATCGGGCCTTCTTCGCCAAGATGTGGAGAATTGCTTGGCCGATCTGCCTGAGTGCATTGGTGATTCCCATCTTTAGTTTGACCGACTCGTTTCTCGCAATTAATATCTTTCGGTACATCTGGCAGGTAGATGGACTGACCGCTGACACCTGGTTTGGGATTTACAGCCGCGGCGGCCCTCTGCTGCAAATGGCGAGTCTTTTTGGCTCCTCGATCGCACTTTCCATCGTGCCAGCGATTGCGGAAGCGAAGGGACAGGGAGATACGGAGCGCGTCACGACCTTGACCAAGCTGAGCTTGCGCTTTGCCTGGCTGATCGGTCTGCCGGCCGGATTGGGGCTGACAGCAGTGGCAGAAGGGGCGAATCTCGCTTTGTACGGAGATGTTGAGGGGACACGGGCAATGGCTATCTTGGGTGTTACTGCGATACCCTTGTCGCTGTTGCTTGCCACAAATGGAATTTTGCAGGGAATCGGCAAGGAGAAGATTCCCGCCCGCCACTTAGTGTATGGCGTGATCGTCAAAATTGCCGCGACGCTATTGTTTACATCCTGGTTCGGGATGGACGGACTATCGCTGTCCTGGCTGTGTGCGACCGCATTTGTCTGCATTCTCAATATGCGAACCATCAGCCGTCTTGTCTTCGTGCCGATCAACTGGCGTTTTGACACGCTGTATCCCCTGCTCGTCGCCAATCTGATGCTGGTTCTGGCTTGGGGGACGACGGAGGCGACTGGCTATTTACTCGGCTGGGGTGACAAGCTGCGTTTGTTGGGTGCAGTGGAGACCGTGGCTGGCGTAGCGGTAGGGATGATCATTTACTTGGGCTCGCTGCTTTTGATCCCGCTGATCGATGACAAAGAGCTGGATTGGCTCCCAGGAGGCAATAAGCTGCGCTCGTTTATGAATTTGATCCGCAAAAAACAGGCCTCGTCCAAGTCATCGTAGGAATGAAAAAAATAAAATGCTCCCCGTAAGGCAGGCAGGTTGCAAAAGAGAACCTGCAGCCAAGTGGGGAGCGTTTTTTGTTAGCGAGCAGCCCAAGCCTCTACCTCAACCTTAAAAGCCGGTTGGGCCAGAGCAGATACATAGGCTAACGTCGTGGATGGCGGCTGACCGCCGTGGAATTCGTTCCACATCTCAATAAAGCGATCCCGGTCGATCTCCTCAGTCAACCAGAGATTGATTTTCACAATCCCATCTGAGGTAACGCCTTCACTATTCAAAATACGCTTCACATTCAGCAAAGCATTTCGTAGCTGTTCATTCACATCTGCCGGCACATTTCCTTCAGGATCCGTCCCGACTTGTCCAGCCAAAACCAGGATATCCTTATCTCTCGGCACAATAGTAAGGTGCGAATAAGAGCCAACCGGGGGAGCAACAACATCTGGATTTTTGCGGATGATGGTCATCATATGTACCTCCTTCTCTCATTGGAATCATTATACTGTAATGGTAGAAAAAGATGGTAGAAAACTCCATGAGATACCCGCAAACAAAGAGGCAGGGGGATCAAGAAATGCTGGCCAGAGGAAAAATGGGAAAAAAGCGAAGGCATTTGGGATCTTGACCCAGACGCAATGGAAAAGGCGGAACACGCAATCAAGCGGCCAACCCTGATTTACTTCGTCGAGGTGGGCTGCTTTTGGCCGCGGTTCCGCCTTTGGAATGGAGGCGGCCAGAGCTGCCCCCAGCAAAGATCCCAACCCGCCGGAGCGTTTTCCCATTTTTCCTCCCCGCCACCGCAGCCCGATGACCACCAACAAAAAAGAGATGCGCTTAGCCTGGCATAAGAGTCGCCATACATGTAATTCACCATAAAAAGGGTGCCCAACGTAGCAAATTTACGATTGGGCACCCTTCTATTTTACGGCTATCATCAAACTTCCTTGCGATAGACACAGACCACCATCTTGACGAAAAATTCGCGCAGCCCGGGCAATTTGGCCAGCGGTTTTAACTGATTGCGCAATGGAATTTCCCGCTCGTAGACGGCTGGCTGAGTAACTCCCTGCTGAATTCTCCGGAAGCGTTTGATCGTCATCTGGTTGATGTAGGAGATCGTCTCCCGTCCATCCGGTCCTGTGCTGAAGCGAAAAGAGAGGCGGTCAGCGCCGTCCGGCAGATCCCGAACCAGTTCTTTGTAGGCGCGGATCAGGGCTTGCTCGGGAAAGAAAGCATGCACCCAGGGAATTCCGATGGCATCAGACAAATGAGCGCCATACGGGTGATAGTAGGGCGGAAAATTAATGTAGAGATGCCCACCTGGCTTAAGCACACGAAAACAATCGGCAAGCGTTTTCTCCGGCTCGCCAACATGTTCCATCGCGTCGTTCATGATAATCGTGTCAAAGGTGTTGTCAGCAAAAGTCATATTCGCCGCATCGCCAGTCATAAAGGATACGACATCCGCCAAGCCTTTCTGCTTGGCAAACTCATTTCCCTCCTCCGCATAGTGGGGGACGATATCGATGCCAATCATTTTTTCGGGTCTGAACGTGGCGTAGTAGCAGGTCTTGCCGCCACCGCCACAGCCGATGTCCAGAACCGTCTTGCCTGTGAACATCTGCTCTTGAGAGTGGTAGGGGAGGAAAAATTGAATGGTCTGGTCCCCTTTTTGAAACTGCCATTCGGTGTAGCTCATCTGCCCGTCGTTCGCCAGGTTAAAGGGATGAACGGGCAGGGGAAAGAGTCGGTTCAAACCGAGTAACATTTGAGAGGATACGGACATGTTCCAGACTACCTTCCTTCCTGTTTTGATCGTCATTATCGCTTTCGGTGCAGAGCCTTCAAGACCAACTCACTGCTCTTCGCAGCTTCTTGTTCCAGCAGAAGCGCTTGACGTGCGATAGTCTCCCGCTCTTGGTCGAGCATCTTCAGCCGTTCCGACAAAAGGGTGAGCAGCGAGCTGGCATCCAATTTCGTAATATGGCCGGCGTTGGGCATACCAGCTCTTTCGACAAAACGATCGATCTTGGGATCGTAGGATATTCCGGTAAAAGGGACGCGCAGCATGCAAGCAAGAATGAGAGAATGCAGCCGCATACCGACGACGTAGTCGCATTGCTTCAATACGGACATGATATCGTGAAACGTGACGGGAACATCGAGAAGCCGGGCTCCCTGCTGCGTCATCTGATCCATGATTTGTCTGGACGGAGCCAGATCGCTGGGGACGTGCATCGGGAGGAACAATACATTCCACCCCTGCTCGATGAACCAGTCTGCGGCTTTTGCCATGCTTTGTTTAAAATGCTGCTCCTGTTTCCAGTCACGTACCGAGATGGCGACAAGCGGCTTCGTGGCATCGGCAAACATGCCTGCCAAGAGAGCTTTGCCACGCTCGTCCGAGATGTCATCCGCCGAGATAGTCAAAGCCGGGTCTGCGGTGACATGGATCGGGGCTCGTATAACGCCACAAGCCTTGAAGTCCTCACCCGATTCGTGATCGCGCACGGTGATGATATCGACGCGATTGACGACCCGCTTGATCATGGAGCGGCTCAGCGATTTCAGGATCGGTCCGAACCCTTGAGCGTAAAAGACGACGGGCTTGCCGAGGAGCTTGGCAATCATAACAATCCCCAAATAGTAGAGAACACTGCGGGGACTGGTCACGTCCTGCATCAGGGTTCCTCCGCCCATGACCAACATGTCGCTTCGCTTCAACTCACGGATAATCGTACCCAGGCTCCAGCGATCATACGCCTCGATCCCGAACAGCTCGGCGGTACGCTCTGGCGTGTTGGAGAGCACAGCCAGGGAAATATTCGGTTGTTCCCGCACTAGCGAGCTGATGATGCCGTATAGGACCACATCGTCTCCGGCATTGTTGAAGCCATAGTACCCGGAGATGAGAATTCGCGACATGGAGTGAACCTTCTTTCTATATCAAACGTACAGGAAAAACACATTCTCAAGTATAATCGAGTAAACAATGGGAAGTAAAGCAACCCCCCTAGCGCAAAAAGAGAATACCCATGGCAAGCATGCCAACGCCAAGGATGGCGAAGATGATCATCAGGATCAACATCCCTTTGTTTTTGCGCCGCCGATAAAAGAATTCGTCAAACATGAGCAACCTCCCTGCGGTAACTGATCCATTCTAGTATCATACCATGCAGCCTATGATCCCGCTATGTGCAGTTGTGAACATGCGAGGAAGAGTAGCGGAAACGAAGAAAAGGAGAAGAGGAAAGTGGAGCAAAAATGGTTGAAATACACCTTGCAGGTTAACCAGGAAATCGAGGACGTCTTCGTCGCGGAATTATTGGACAGCCCCTACACATTCGGCTGGTCGGAGCCGCCATTTGAGGTGCTGACAACCGAGAACGGCTATGACTTTGCGAAAAATAGCACAGATGCCGTCACGGTCTATGTGTTCGAGCCGATGCAGCATCAGGAGGACGAGCATCTGCAGCTCTTGCGGGCATACCTTGAACGCTGGTCTGGTGCCGTCTTCATCCGGGAGGTAGAACAGGTAGCGGAAGAGAATGATTCCTGGAAAGAGGCATTTCGTGAAGTGCAAGTGGGAGAATGGTGGATCGCTCCGACCTGGACGGATCCGGATCTGTTGAAGGAAGCCCGGAATATTTTATGGATCGATCCTGGAGCTGCCTTTGGGACTGGCTACCATGGCACTACCCAGGATATTTTGCTTTTCCTTCAGGAGATCCCGGTCGCAGACAAGGTCGTACTCGACATTGGTGCGGGCTCTGGCATCCTTTCTTTATACTGTGCCGTCAATGGAGCAAGTCAACCCGTCTACGCTATCGATATTAACCCGCAAAGCGAATATCAGATCGAGGTGAATGCCGCAAATAATCAAGTGCCGGACAAAGCCCTGAAGATCCTCATCGGTGATGCGCTCGAGGAGGCTGTACGCGAAAATTTGCCTGAGCAAGCAGACTTGATCCTGCTCAACATCGGGGGAGAGGAAGATGTAGCCATGCTGCCGGTCGTAACAGAGCGGATCGCCCCGAATGGACATGTACTTCTGTCTGGCATCGTAGAATGGAACCGCGAGATGGTCCTGTCCGCATATGAACAAGCGGGCTTTGAGGCCTTGGGGGAGCGGCGCAGCGAGGAGTGGGTAACGATTCTGATGAAAGCCTCTGCCAATATGTCCCCACAACGGTAACTAATAGATGGTAAAATAGGAAAAAATGAAGGAGGGGGAAGCGGAATGGAGCGAGTCGTCATCGCGGCTGCTGGACGTACACCAATCGGTTCGTTTGGCGGGGTATTAAAGGATGTGAGCGCACGAGGCTTGGCGCAAACAGCAGTGCAAGGCGTGTTGGAGAGGGCTGGACTGGAAGGAAGACAAGTAGAGGAAATCATTTTGGGCAACTGCATTCAGCGCACCGATGAACCCAATATCGCCAGGGTCGTGGCGATCGATGCAGGTCTGGGCCACGAGGTCACCGGTTTTACGGTCCAACGCCAATGTGCATCCGGGATGCAGGCTATTGTCAGTGGTGCATCACAGATCCTGTTGGGCGACCATGAAATCGTGCTGGCAGGCGGCGTGGAAAGTATGAGCAATGCTCCGTACGTCTTGAAAAACGCTCGCTGGGGAAAGCGGCTTACGCATGGTGAAATGACAGATGCGATGTGGGAACTGCTCACGGATCCGCACCACCAGATCTTGATGGGTGAAACAGCGGAGAGACTGGCAGACCGCTATGGCATTACCCGCGAGGAGCAAGACGAAATTGCCCTGCGAAGCCAGCAAAATGCGATACGTGCCATCGACAGCGGCATTTTTGCCGAAGAAATCATCCCTGTTTCTGTGAAAAAACGAGGGGAAAGCCTTCTGGTCACCACCGATGAGCATCCTAGACGGGGAGTAACGATGGAGAGCTTGGCCAAGCTGCTGCCTGGTTTCCGGGAAAACGGCACCGTAACGCCGGGAAATTCCTCAGGTCTAAATGACGGCGCTTCCGCTGCCCTGCTGATGAAGGAGAATAAAGCGAAGGAGCTGGGCATCGAACCGCTCGGAACCATCCTCTCCTGGGCTGTGGCAGGTGTAGAGCCGGACCTGATGGGCTACGGTCCAGTACCAGCTGTTCATAAGGCGCTGGCAAAAGCCGGCCTCACGCTGGGAGACATCGACTTGATCGAGGTGAATGAAGCGTTCGCGGCACAGTATCTGGCTGTGGAAAAACTGCTCGGGTTACCGCGCGAGATCACGAATGTAAATGGCAGCGGAATCGCACTCGGCCATCCTGTCGGCTCGACGGGCTGCCGCATTGTCGTGACACTGCTGCATGAGATGAAGCGGCGCCAGGTGAAGCGCGGGCTCGCTTCCCTCTGCGTAGGCGGCGGCATGGGCATGGCCCTGATCGTAGAACGTCCCTGAATCGAGAAGGTTTAAACCAGATCTCTTCCGTTAAAACTGGAAACAAGTCCCTGTCCAAGCTGCTGCGTGACAGGGACTTGCTTTTACGGGGGAGGTCACGCGCAATGTTCAATCAATCCTTTTTCAAACGGTATGGAAAACAAATCGCCTTTCATCTGGTATCCTGGTGTATTCTTCTCTTGCTGGTAGCTGTCGCGTATACAGTCATGGAGTACAGGCAGCTCGCCGAAAAATGGTATATGCCGATAGACGGAAAGGTTCAAGATTCAGCTCAAGCAAATCCGGAACCATCACCGCCTCGCTCCCTGGCTTCTGCCACTACCCCGATGAAGCCGTTCGTCGCTTTGATTTTGGGGATTGACAGCAGGGATGGCGAGGCTGCCCGCTCGGACACCATCATGCTGGCAGCGATTCACCCAGCCAAGCAATCCGCCTATCTGATCTCGATTCCGCGCGACAGCTACCTGAACATCCCGGGACGCGGGTATGACAAAGTGAACCACGCGATGGCCTTCGGAGGGCCCAAGCTGGTCAAGCAATCCCTGGAGCAATTCCTGGGCATCGAGATCTCACGGTATGTGACGGTAGATTTCGAAGGCTTTCGCAAGGTGGTCGATGAGCTGGGAGGTGTCTCGATCGATGTGAAAAAACGGATGAAATACAGCGACCCCAGCGATGATACCTACATCGATTTGCAGCCGGGATTGCAGCTGCTTACAGGAGAGCAGGCACTGGATTACGCCCGTTACCGCAAGAGCGACCTTGGCAAAGAGGACAGCGACTACCAGCGGATTGAACGGCAGCAGGAGATTATGGAGGCGTTGGTCTCGAAGGGGACTTCTCCCGAGGTATTGCCCAAAATGCACAGCTTGCTTTCCATCATGGGCGAGCACGTCAAAATGGATTTGACCGAGGGCGAGATAGCCTCACTGCTTTTCTCCTTTTCAGATCCGAAAGACAATCTGCTCAAGACGGATACCCTGATCGGAAGAGATGAGAGAATCTGGCACAACGGTGTGCTGGGCTGGTACCATTTAGTCCCGTCCGCCGAGAGAGAACGAGTTCAGCAGCAAATCAGGCAGGTTTTATCGCCTTGATACATAAGAAAATAGGAAGGGAGGCGAGATTTGCACCGCTTCCCTTCTTTACATTTCAGAAAAAAATTTCCATATCGAAACATTTTGTTGGAAAATTAACTATTTTTCGAATAGAATGGGTACTAGGAAGAGGTTATGAATGCTGAGCATACGGGACGGCAAGGCCATTACGCGATGGAGGGATAACCCATGTCAAATGCCAAGCCTTGGATTGCCAGTTACCCACCCGAAACTGCCCCGTCATTGGAATACCCCCGTGTTTCATTGACGCATTTTCTGGAGCAGTCAGCAGCTACATATCCCGATAACAATGCCATTTATTTTATGGGAAAGCGGATTACGTATCGTGAGCTGTTGGATTTGTCGTACCAGTTTGCCAACGGACTGATCAAGCGTGGCGTGAAAAAAGGCGACCGAGTCGCCATTATGCTGCCCAATGTTCCGCAAACGGTGATCTGCTATTATGGTGCCCTGTTTGCTGGTGCGACCGTCGTGATGACCAATCCCCTCTATACGGAGCGGGAGCTCATTCATCAGCTGAACGACTCCGGGGCAGAGACGATCATCACACTGGATCTGCTGTACAAACGTGTTGCTTCTGTTCGTTCATCGACCCCACTGAAGAGACTCATCATTACCAGCATCGGCGATTACCTTCCTTTTTTCAAAAGGATGCTGTATCCGCTCGTGCAAAAAAAAGACGGGCACAATCCGCAAGTCACATACGGCAGCGATGTTGAGCCTTTTCTTTCCGTACTAAAAGAAAGCGCTAACAATCCGGTGAAGATCGAGGTTGATCCCGAGCATGACATCGCCTTGCTGCAATACACCGGGGGCACAACAGGCGTCGCCAAAGGCGTGATGTTGACACATGCCAATCTGATCGCCAATGCCGTGCAATGCAAAGCTGTTTTATACAAACTAAAGATGGGAAGAGATCGCATTCTTGGCGCATTGCCGCTTTTTCATGTCTACGGCATGACGACCGTCATGAACAAAGGCATTTCCATCGCAGCAGAAATCATTCTCGTACCTAAATTTGACGTAAAGCAGATCCTGGAGTTGATCAGCAAGACCAAGCCGACGCTGTTCCCCGGAGCACCTACCATGTACATCGGACTGATCAATCATCCCGATCTGCAAAAATACGATCTGTCCTCCATTGAAGCATGTGTAAGCGGTTCTGCTCCTTTGCCGGTGGAAGTGAAAAATCGCTTCGAGGAGTTGACCGGCGGCAAGCTGGTAGAGGGGTACGGATTGACGGAAGCCTCCCCGGTTACTCATTCCAATCCCATCTGGGGCAAAAGTATCACAGGCAGCATCGGATTGCCCTGGCCGGATACGGACAGCCGCGTTCTCGACCCCAGCACGGGAGAAGAGCTTCCTACTGGTCAGATCGGCGAGCTGGCTGTCAAAGGTCCGCAGGTCATGGTCGGTTATTGGAATCGCCCGGAAGATACGGCAGCGGTTCTCAAGGACGGCTGGCTTCTGACTGGCGACATGGGATACATGGACGAAGACGGGTATTTTTATATTGTAGATCGCAAAAAGGACATGATCATCGCTGGCGGCTTCAACATCTATCCGCGTGAAGTGGAGGAGGTTTTGTTCGAGCATCCCGCTATTCAGGAAGCTGCGGTCATCGGTGTGCCTGACCCGTATCGCGGAGAGACTGTCAAGGCCTTTGTCGTATTGAAGCAGGGGATGGAAGCCAGCGAAGAAGAACTGGAGAAGCATTGCAGAGAAAAGCTGGCTGCCTACAAGATTCCGCGTCTGTACGAATTCCGCAGCGAATTGCCGAAGACGATGGTGGGCAAAGTGCTGAGACGCCAGCTTCAGGAAGAGGACAAAAAGCAAAGAGAAGCTCAAGAGCAGATCAAAACCAGTTAAAAGGATTGACAGGACCGTTCCCTCACAGGATGACGGTCTTTTTTTGTTGTAAAAATGACCGCCCGCTCAGGATTGACGCGAAGCAGGAAGTATACTACACTTATGATTGTGAATGAATGGTCATTCATTCTATCATCGCTGCGAGTAAAACGTGGAGGTACATATGGCAAAAAAAACGGGGGAAAAGTATCAAGCCATTATCGATGCTGCAGTTCGCGTCATCGCCAGGCAGGGCTACCATAATGCCCAGGTATCTAAGATAGCCAAAGAAGCGAAGGTGGCGGACGGTACGATCTACCTCTACTTCGAAAACAAAGATGATATTCTTATCTCCTTGTTTAACGAAAAGATGGGGAATTTTATCGAAACATGCAGAGAGCGCATCTCGGAAGCGACCTCGGCGGAGCAGAAGTTATTTGTTCTCGTCCATGCGCATTTCAGCCAGCTTTCACAGGATCATGAATTGGCGATGGTGACACAAATTGAGCTGCGCCAATCCAATCCGATTATCAGTGAGGGCATCGGCAACGTCATGAAGCAGTATTTTACGCTGATTGACGAGGTCATTCGCGAGGGGATGGAGTCTGGCATGTTCCGTCCTGATCTCGACGTGCGCTTGGCGCGAAAAATGATTTTCGGCACGCTGGATGAAGTCACGACAGCTTGGGTCATGAAACAGTGCAAGTACGATCTTGTCTCCTATGTTCACCCCATTCATAATCTCTTCCTGCACGGTTTGATGGGAAAATAGGAAAGAAAAGCTTTTGTTGAATACGTACCTTTGCTACAATAAAAGTGCAAAACTGAGCGACCGTTCGGAGGATGGTTGTTCCTTCATTTTTGATAGAGTGGAGGGTGAGAGATGAGTGCACATTGGAATGTCCAGGTGGAAGACCGGATTGCGATCGTTACGATCAACAATCCCCCAGCCAATGCCTTGAGCAGAAAGGTACTGGAGGAGCTCCAAGAGCTGTTGGGGCAGTGGGAAGCCGATTCTGCCATTAAGGCGATCGTCCTGACGGGAGAGGGCAGGTTTTTCATTGCGGGCGCAGATATTAAAGAATTTACGCAGATGGATGCGGCGGATGCGAAAGCAGCTTCCAAACTGGGACAAGATTTGTTTACCCGAATGGAGACCTTTCCAAAGCCCATCATTGCTGCGATTAACGGCCCTTGCCTGGGCGGCGGACTGGAATTAGCGATGGCTTGCCACATCCGTTTGGCTGCGGTGGAAGCAAGGCTCGGCCTGCCGGAACTGAATCTTGGACTGATTCCTGGTTACGGCGGGACTCAGCGTTTGCCTCGCCTGGTAGGCAGAGGCCGGGCGACACAGATGATCCTCACATCCGAAATGATTGATGGAGTAGAGGCGCATCGCATCGGTTTGGCCGAAGCGGTCTACCCGGTCGAACAATTGCTGGAGGAAGCGAAAAAACTGGCAACTGTTATCGTGAACAAGAGCGCTGTGACCGTCAAGCTGGCTTTGGCGGCAATCCACGCTGCTGGCACACTCTCTACCGAAGAAGGAATGGGGATGGAAGCCAAGCTGTTCGGGGAAGCATTTGCTACGGAAGACGTCAAGGAAGGCGTCGCTGCTTTTATAGAAAAACGCAAGCCGCAATTTTCTGACCGTTAACGGCCGACGATAGAGGGAAGGAAAGAAATGGTTTGCCTCATCAGCCATTTCGAGGTAGCATTTCGACTAAGGAGGGGTCCTCATGAACATTTTGGTTGTGTTGAAGCAAACGTTTGACACAGAAGAGAAAATCGTAATTGAAGGCGGAAACATTTCGGAAGATGGTGTGGAATTTATCATAAATCCCTATGATGAATATGCCGTTGAGGAAGCCATCAAGCTAAAGGAAGAACACGGCGGCGAGGTAACCGTCATAAGCGTTGGACCGGATCGTGCAGAAAGTGCCATTCGCACTGCGCTAGCAATGGGCGCAGACAAGGCTGTGCTGGTGGATGACGAATCTCTTTTCGGTGATGAATTCACGACGGCAAAAGTCTTGGCTGCCGTAGCGAAGAAAGTCGGCTTTGACATTATCCTGGGCGGTCAGATGGCTGTCGATACAGGTGCTGGTCAAGGCGGACCGCGTCTGGCTGAAGAACTGGGGATCAATCATGTCTCCACTGCAGTGAAGCTGGAAGTGAATGGCAGCCAGGTTCGCGTCGAGCGTGACGTAGAAGGAGACCTGGAGGTTGTCGAGACCAGTCTGCCTGTTTTGATTACTGCCCAGCAAGGATTGAACGAACCGCGCTATCCTTCCCTTCCTGGGATTATGAAGGCGAAGAAAAAGCCTTTGGAGCGTCTCTCTGCTGATGATCTGGGTCTGTCTGCCGATGAGGTAGCGGCAAAGACTGAGATCGTGGATCAATTTTTGCCGCCAACAAAAGGGGCTGGACGCATTTTGTCTGGTGATCTGTCTGCCCAAGCGTCAGAATTGGTGCAACTGTTGCGCAATGAAGCGAAAGTGATCTAAGAGAGAGGGAGAGGATTTCCATGAAAAAGGTACTTGTTTTGGCAGAAGTGCGTGACGGACAACTACGCAACGTATCGCTGGAAGCCTTGGCTGCAGCGCAATTGATCGCTGAGGGCGGCGAAGTGGTAGCAGGCGTTTTCGGTGCAAATGCAGCGGCTCATGCAGCGACATTGGGCCATCATGGGGCTGCAATGGTCTATACTGCTGAGCATGAGGCATTGGCACAGTACACGCCTGATGCCTATACACAGGCTGTGACACAATTGATTGAGTTGGCTGCACCAGATGCAGTCGTACTGGGCCATACAGCGATCGGTCGCGACGTGGCGCCGCGTGTGGCAGCACGTCTGGGATATGGTCTGGTATCCGACGTGACAGGGATCGAGGCTGGACCTGTCTTTATTCGCCCGATCTATGCAGGAAAGGCATTCCAAAAGCGAAAGTTCGTCGATGGCAAGCTGTTCGTCACCATCCGTCCGAATAATATCGCGGCAGGTGCGGCAGACGAATCGAAGGTAGCGACTGTGGTTCCCGTAGATCTGGAGATCAAAGACCTGCGCACCATTGTAAAAGAAGTTGTCCGCAAAACCAGCGGGAAAGTAGATCTCTCTGAAGCGAAAGTAATCGTATCCGGTGGACGCGGAGTCAAGAGTGCGGAAGGGTTCCAGACCTTGCAAGAGCTGGCTGACGTACTGGGTGCTGCTGTTGGTGCGTCCCGCGGAGCGTGCGACGCTGATTATTGCGATTACTCCCTGCAGATCGGTCAGACTGGTAAAGTCGTAACGCCTGATCTGTACATTGCTTGCGGCATCTCTGGCGCAATTCAGCATTTGGCTGGCATGTCCAGCTCCAAAGTGATCGTGGCGATTAATAAAGATCCTGAAGCTCCGATCTTCCAGATCGCCGATTACGGCATCGTCGGAGATTTGTTCGAAGTCGTGCCATTGCTGACTGCAGAATTTAAAAAGGTTCTTGTCTAAACAAAGCTTACGAAACGTCCTGGACAGTAGTGATTTCCAGGGCGTTTTTTTGTCCCCGCTCTCAGACGTAACCTATGTGGGAAGGCTATAATTAACCGCTTGCGGCATTCAGGGCAATAGGCTTCACAAAAGAAACGATTTCCTGCCAAGAAACAAAGGGTAAGGAAGGGTATGCAGGACAAACTATCCTTGAGTGCGGAAAGTGTCTGGCGTGATGGTCATATCGGTGAAGGGATGATATACTGATTCACAGTAAGATACTTTTTCCAGAAGTAAGAGATCAAGG